>NZ_JAESIT010000063.1:0-523 GCF_016756935.1 Chryseobacterium sp. KMC2 | reverse complement strand
AACAAACAATACGAAATGATTGTGGACAAGAAACCTTCCTATAAAATAAGGATCAGAAAAGTAGGAAACGTAAACAGCAGTCAGTATGCTACCTTGAATGTGGAATGGGTTGACAGTATATCTGAAAATAAAGAGTACAATAAATCTGTAGGGGGAATCCGGGTAGAAAAAATAAAGAACAGCGATGGCAATACGCTGGCTTACGAAACTGAGTTTATTTATAAAGATGCAAATGGCAAATCCACCGGAAAATATATGGGGGATGATATAGACTATTCTTATATCCAGGAAGTGGCAGAGGATAAGGTGGCAGGATACAGCTGTGAACAGATGGTGATCAGCAATACCGGAAACTTCAATATTGCCACCATCAATGGAAAGCCTACAGTGTATGATAAAGTGACAACCAGGGTAAAAAATATCAGTAATGCAGCAGAAAGTTACGAAACTACAGATGAATACATGAATCTTAGTCACACCAATGCTAAAAATGCCAGAAGCCCCATATTCACTTATGCCAACA
>NZ_JAESIT010000062.1:0-540 GCF_016756935.1 Chryseobacterium sp. KMC2 | reverse complement strand
AACTTTTATTTTTAAAAAGTTTTGACCGCGTTTTTTAGAATTATTATCTTATAAAGTATATCGTTTCTGCTTAGCTAAAAGCTCTTCTGCGCTTACTGAGTATCTTTCGTTTTTCAGTGGGGCAAAGGTAAGCCAACTTACCTATACCAAACAAGTTTATTTAACTTTAAATTCATATTATGTTCATATTTTAGCCTAACCTACTGGTAGGCAAGGGAGAAAATTTTAAACAAATGTTTGAAGCAACCCATTGGAGTGTGGGAGGGAACTGAGATGAGGAGTAATGAGTGATAGATGATAAGTGATGAGTGATGGAAGTTATACATATATATAATAGGGTATTCTTTTATAGGATAGAATATCTCAATTATGTTTGGGCTAAAGCCAAGGCAGAGGCTGATTTTATTTGAGCGGGCTAAAGCCCACTCCTATTGAATATGCATTTCCAAAAAGAATTGATTGGCAGCTGGCTATTGGCTGCTAGCGACTGATGGCTGGCTATATTGACTATTGACTACCAGTTATTCATCAGCCTATATT
>NZ_JAESIT010000061.1:0-558 GCF_016756935.1 Chryseobacterium sp. KMC2 | reverse complement strand
ACGGGCTTTAGCCCGTTCTTATAAAAATAGAAAACCATACATTGGCTTTAGCCCAAACATAAGCCAGTATAATTATCTTACGTACGTTGCCATTCTTAAGTTTGGGCTAAAGCCCTATTGGAGAATCATTTTTTGTAAATGGGCTAAAGCCCATTTCTATTGAATAATGAAATAAGCCCAGAAATAATAAATGAGGAGTAATGAGTTCCAAGAAAGCATCTAAAGATTTTATAAGTTGATAGTTAGGAGTTAACAGTGTCCAGCATTATTTTATCATACTCCATTCTCCCTTGTCATCCCGTAGGGATCTCAGTATTGAGATTTCAATATATGTTCTAATGAGTAATGAGTTAAGGGTTGAGAATTGAGAGTTAGGAGTTGAGGGTTTACAGTGCTATCACCTATTACCTATTACCTATCAGCTGAGTTGAGTATAAAGCAAAAAAAAATCCTCTATCTTGCGATAAAGGATTTTTTAAAAATAAAATAAAAACTGGCGGCGGCCTACTCTCCCGCGTTAGCAGTACCATCGGCGCTGGTGGGCTTAACTTCTGTGTT
>NZ_JAESIT010000060.1:0-598 GCF_016756935.1 Chryseobacterium sp. KMC2 | reverse complement strand
GGAGAATCCAGATCCGAGAGATCCGGAAATAAATCAGTAGGTATTGAAGAAGGAACAGACCTTTGGCTGATCTCACTGAATGAAAGAGGAGATGAACAATGGCAGAAATCCTACAATTTCAAGAACAGGGATATTTTGATGGGAATGAATGTGATACAGAGCCAAGAGTCAAGATCCAAGAATCAAGATGCCACCAAAGGAATATTGTTGGGAGGGTATACGCAGGCGGAAGGAAGAATAGAGAAGGATGATGAGACTTTCTGGATGTTGTATCTGGATGGCAACGGTAATGAACAGTGGAGAAAACATGTGAGTGGAGACTCGAGAAAAAGAGAGGAGAGACTTTCGGATTTGAGACTTAACAGAGATGGCTCTATTATTCTGGCAGGAACCAGTGCTGAGGAATTAGGAAAAGAGAACTGGAAGATTGTGAAACTGGGAGATAAACAGGTGGATCAGTTAATAGAAAAACATGATATCAAGATCTATCCAAACCCTGTTTCAGATTATGCTTATGTGGAAATCGGCTTTAATTTCAAAGAAGCAGATATTATGCTGTATGATATGAGCGGAAGACAGCTTCAGAGTATAAAAACTA
>NZ_JAESIT010000005.1:0-295760 GCF_016756935.1 Chryseobacterium sp. KMC2 | reverse complement strand
ATCAATCGGGGCGTAGCGTAGTCCGGTCATCGCGCCTGGTTTGGGACCAGGAGGTCGCAGGTTCGAATCCTGCCGCCCCGACTTTTTAAAATCAAGGGTGCGTAGCTCAGCTGGATAGAGCATCTGCCTTCTAAGCAGACGGTCAAAGGTTCGAATCCTTTCGCGCTCACAACGGACTCACAGAAAATGGCGGGTTCTTTTATTTCACAAAAAAGCTTTGTATCTTTGCAACTGCAATCACAAAGTAATTTATGATGACCATCAATCGGGGCGTAGCGTAGTCCGGTCATCGCGCCTGGTTTGGGACCAGGAGGTCGCAGGTTCGAATCCTGCCGCCCCGACTTTTTAAAATCAAGGGTGCGTAGCTCAGCTGGATAGAGCATCTGCCTTCTAAGCAGACGGTCAAAGGTTCGAATCCTTTCGCGCTCACTGAAGAACTCATAAGAAATTATGGGTTCTTTTTTTGTGTTATCATTTCCTTTAGTAATCATTCAAAAACAGATATAACAGAGCATCCCGATTACAAATCGGGACGGTCAAAGGTTCGAATCCTTTCGCGCTCACTGAAGAACTCATAAGAAATTATGGGTTCTTTTTTTGTATTATCATTTCCCCTAGTAATCATTCAAAGACAGATATAACAGAGCACCCCGATTACAAATCGGGACGGTCAAAGGCTCGAATCCTTTCGCGCTCACTGAAGAACTCATAAGAAATTATGGGTTCTTTTTTTGTGTTATCATTTCCTTTAGTAATCGTTCAAAGACAGATATAACAGAGCATCCCGATTACAAATCGGGACGGTCAAAGGTTCGAATCCTTTCGCGCTCACTGAAGAACTCATAAGAAATTATGGGTTCTTTTTTTGTGTTCCCATTTCCCTTAGTAATCATTCAAAGACAGATATAACAGAGCATCCCGATTACAAATCGGGACGGTCAAAGGTTCGAATCCTTTCGCGCTCACTGAAGAACTCATAAGAAATTATGGGTTCTTTTTTTGTGTTATCATTTCCCCTAGTAATCGTTCAAAGACAGATATAACAGAGCATCCCGATTAAAAATCGGGACGGGCAAAGGTTCGAATCCTTTCGCGCTCACTGAAGAACTCATAAGAAATTATGAAATGTGCTTTTACAGGCAATACAGTCATTGATCACGGTATGCTCCTATGCCTTTCAGGCAATGGTTTAGGGCATAGCATTCGGGAAGCTTACGGAGCAAAAAAATTAAAGGTCAATTGAAAAACTGCTGTTGAATTTTGCACTTCAGCCCGCTAGAACTAAATCCTTTTGTGCGTTCGTTTTTCTATTCTTTTCGTGTGTAATAAGCTTTCTCTCTACAATTGTTTTCTGCTTGTTTCATTATTTCTTCAAGAGCTTTGTCGTTTGCATAAATTGTCATCCATTCTATTCCATTTGATGCTGGAAAGCAAATAGCAATATTCCCTAACTCACGTTCTTCTTTACACCTTTTTGTCGCAGAAACGGTATTTCCCATATTTGGTGTTAAGGTTAAGGCAGGTCTGTATGTGCTTTTAAAAATGTCGGAAAAATCAAATTCGTCTCCTTGAAGTAATATAATTATTGATCCTCTTTTCCACATTGTTGCATTCCATAATTGTTCGTGTCCAATTACGCATTCTTTCGAAGAGTCAAACCTGAATTTTCCTCGTTCGCTAATCAATATATCAGAATTGGCTTTGAACAGTTCATCATCCTTTTTTAGTCCGAAAATATATGCAGATTTTGATTGTTCTAGTAATGGCTTTATTACTAAATTATGTGCAGGTAAAGAACTTTCTTCATCATAGTGATGTCTAATCTCTCCTGTTAAATTAACTTCTAGCATTACGCAACTTGTTTATATAATTTTGTTATTTGCCGTGCATTCTCTTTTGCTGCTGGCATTCTTGCTATTTTTAGATATTCCAGAAGTCAGCCTTCGTTCATAGTTTCTAAGATAAAAAATTCGCAAAACTTGTCAAATAGAAATGTCCTTGAAATACCAAACACCTCTAAAGTTATTGATTTGTTTTCTCCGTCTTGTTCTTCTCCTTTAGGAAATTCTCCGTCATCTGCTGGTTGAGAAATAAAAAATTCAGTACACAAAATCATATATGACACAAGTTTGAGTCTAGTTTTTTCAAAATATGCATTAAATCGGGACAGCCGGTAAAAATTATTCTATTTATTGTATCAGCCTGCTTCTTGTCAGTTTATAGTTATCATTCACTCCGTTGTTTTCTATTGTATAACCATCAGCCAATTCAAGTATCCAGCCATCACCAAATATTTTACTACCTTCTGTTTTGACAGGACTCGATACTGAAATCTTATCCCAGTTTGGACTCATTAATGCCCCATTTTCAACTGTCAAAATACCCCATACATCTGTAACTCTGATATTAGGATAAACTGTCCCTTTATCTTCTATTGGTATAATATTTCTTGGGTCAAATGAGACATTCATTTTCTCAAATCTTATTTCAAAATGGGGTTGGTCAACAAATTTCAGTTTATATTCGGATATAAGTTTTTTCGTTTTTTCTTCTCTTTCCAATTCTTCCTGAATTATAGCCTTTCCATTATAGTTATTAGATATGTTTTCAATCGTCTTTTTTAAGTCAGTTGATATCTTGATATTGAATGCCTTGGTAAAATAATTCGTCAGATCTGTTTTTGCAGTAATTTGTTTGTTCCAGTTTTTGTCTATATTATACAGTAAATAACCGTAAACAGGAGTAGTATAATAAGCAAATGAACGTACAAATGTGGGATTGGCAAAAAAATCATTTATCCCATTTACAAAAAATGTTGTTGCTTGTGTTTTATTTCTACCACTAACTATCACTCCCGTAAATTCAGCAATCCCTTCATTTAGTTCTAATTGGTTTTCAGTACTATTTGAACCTTTATAAAATGTATTTCGGTATTTTCTGAAAGTCAGCGCATTTGTTAGATGTAATCGTAATTCTTTTTCCGAAAACGATTGGATTGCCTTTTTTAATGCTTCCAACTCTAAACGCAGATAAATTCTTCCGTCTCTTTGGTCAAGATGGTTATTCTCAACATTTTTGAGTGTAAACCCTAACGAGGGCTGAACACTATGAAATGATTCATGAGCCAATAGATTAATTCTTTCTTGTTTGTTTTTAGGAAGTGGTAGCATAATCATAGCCCATCTTTTTCCATTCCAATTTATTGCAGTATTAGCAATATTGATATTATCAGGCAAAATTCCCGAATAGATATTTCTGTTAACCTTTAAGATACCAGCAGTATCCGCTTCATTTGCAAAAAGCTCTCGGGTCTGTGGATTGATTAAAAGCATTGGTCCATATAAATCTTTATTCCAAAGATTGATGTACTTCATGGAAGCCGTTTTAATCTCATCAAAGAAGTTGGAAGTGCGATCATGGGAAACCGATTGCTCTTGACCCATTACCTCCTGTATGGATATAAAAAGTAAAGCTATCAAAACTGCCTGTCTCATTGTTAAATTATTTGTTATTAAAATTAATACATCACTCAGATAGATACAATCGTTTTTTGTAATTAATCCTGTATTATAAGATATTCATCATAACGCCTTTTTAGATTATTAATATAAGAATTATAATTAAAACTGACATCAAGCAATTAAATAAACTAACTGCACCAAATTCGTTATAAAAGTAATTGAGAGTGACTCTTTCGTGCACTTAAGGAGACACTATTGATAGTTGCCTCCTTTTTTTACATCCATAAAAAATCTGTGACTCAAACTTTCACTATTGTTCGATTTTTGAAGCTGGAATTCTTCTATTACTTATTTGAAATTATCTAGAAGTACCTCAATATATTTTCTAAGACTTCTTCGTAAATTCAAAATCCCTAAGGTGATAGTGTCTTTTTTTCGGTTTTTGTAGTTTTTGAGATGAGATCTACATTACATCTTCTTTTAACCCGTAATTACAGCACGATCTATCTTTAAATAGCCGCACTGCATTTAGCCACAAATTGTTCAAACTTTCGGTCTGTATTTCGCAGGATCGGTCCGTGACCGAAACAGATAATGGCAGGATTCAGTTTTGCTAACTTCTGGAGCGATTTGATATTGCTCTGTTGATCCGAAGTGAATATGTTCGGCGGAAGCCGCAGACCGGTCGCCGTCGTGATTAGGTTCATATTGGTCGCCACATCTCCAATGATCAGTACACCATCCTGCTCACGGAATAAAGAAATATGACCTGCCGAATGTCCGGGCGTCTCTATTACCCGAAAATTTCCAATCCTATCGTTTTCAACGACTGTCCGTTCTACTTTATGTCCCTGACCAGCCCAGTATTTCTGCTGAAGCTTTGCTACCCAATGTTGTGGCGTTGGATAATCGTTGGTGACCATACCTGTTTCGGTCCTAAAAACTTCATCGGGATGACAGAGTAAGGGTATCGCGAACTCAGCGCATATCTGATCGCTAGAGCCCTGATGATCCGCATGCGCATGCGTCAGTATATGCTGATAAACAGGGATTTTATGGAGAGCTTTTTTTACAGTGGTATATGAACTCCGTATTCCGGAGTCTACCAATACACCTTCA
Organism: Chryseobacterium sp. KMC2; assembly: GCF_016756935.1. Classification (NCBI taxonomy): domain Bacteria; kingdom Pseudomonadati; phylum Bacteroidota; class Flavobacteriia; order Flavobacteriales; family Weeksellaceae; genus Chryseobacterium; species Chryseobacterium sp. KMC2. The sequence continues at coordinate 291,180 of NZ_JAESIT010000005.1, read as the reverse complement.
ATAATATAGCAGTTGATACTGTTTCGTGGCATCAGTGAAATCTGGAACACTTCGGGAGCAATTTGACGTAACATCGTTTTTTTTATGCAAATCTACATCACTGATCAGGCCTGCATAAGGACATTTGTCCTATAATACGTTGGGTCTATGTATTTGTCCCTTCACCCGTGTAAGCGATCGCTGCGTAATGCCCAGGTACGATGCCAGATCCTGTGTCGCTATACGCTGGACCAGCATCGGTTCGCTAGACAGAACATGACGGTATTTATCCACAGCCGACCTATTATTGTAATTCAGCAGATAACGTTCCTTTTGGTTATACTCCTGCTCCATCACCGATTTTATAACTCCGTTCCAAGCGGTTACCTGACCAAGCAGATACTGATAGTCCGGATAACTTATCCTATAGATTACGCTATCTTCTATAGCCATGATACTCCTTCTGGATTTTTCCTGTTTCACAAATTCCGGAAACGAGGTGACAAATTCCTTTTCAAACTTGAAGCAGGTTATATTTTCCTTTCCTTCTTTGTCGGTAGCGTATGCCTTTACAGCGCCACTAGCGATAAATCCAACATGACCGCAGGATTCATCCTCACGAATAAAAAAATCACCCTTTTTTAAGCGGATCGGTTTGAAGAATTGCGCAGAAAAGTTGATTTCTTCAGCGGATAGTCCTCCTGTTGAGGATAGGTAATTTTCAAATACATCAGCCATTTCGCAATTTTTTTGTCCTTTTATTTTCTTCTTAACCGTGTATGGATTTCGGTATCCAAATCTAACAATTATTATACATTCAAAAAAGTATTAAAGTTTAACAAAATACCCGGATATCTTCGATAAAATCTTTACGCCATATAACATCTAGTTGGTCATTATTTTGAGTCTTTGTGTTTTTTCAAAAAAAATTATCACATAATGAATAGAACATCCCGATTTGCAATAGAGGCAGTCATAGATTAGAATTCTTTCTCAACTTATTGAAAAAACTTATCTGCAATTATAATTTTTTTATTGACTCAATGTCATCTAAAAATAAGTTGTTCATGGTGTTTGAGTAACAGAATAAGTTTTACAATTTGACAAAATTTGTTTTTTTGTCAGAATTTATTTATTTTTGTACACAAATTTCACTCATGTCATCTACAGAACAAGACCAACTTTCACAACAGATCCTTGAAACCGCTTCAGGGCTGTATCTGAAATATGGCTTAAAGAAAGTGACGATGGATGATATTTCTAAAGCTGTTGGTAAAAGCAGAACATCTATTTATTATTATTATAAAAATCGTGAGGAGGTATTCCAGGCGGTTTTGGATAATTTAATTAAAGAAGTTATCTATGAGATTGATCTTAGCATGAATAAAAGAAAATCTTTTGAAGAAAAGATTAACGAATTCTGTATTGCTAAAGTAAAAACATCTCAGGAAAGAGCATCATTTTTCAGAGCTATTGAAACCGGAATGGATGCAGAAGAAAAATCAAAACACATGACCGATGCTCACGACAGGATGATGGAAGCAGAAAAAAATCTTTTATTAAAAGTATTTGCAAAAAGCATTACTGATAATGAAATTCCTAAAGTAAGTCTTAAGGAACAAGAAACCGTTATTTTCATCCTGCTAAGCAGTATAAGAGGGATAAGGCGTGAAATGGTTTTAAAAAACAATTTCAAAAACCTGAACCCTATAGTAAACACCTTAACATCAATGGTTATAAGGCATATCAGCTGATTTTTTTTATTTAAAATTTGACGTTTTTACGTTTTTTGTCAAAAAGTTTATTTCAAAGAGCATGAATAAATTAAGTAACATCAATGCATTCCAGGCTTTTAAAAGCACTAATTACACATTATATTTTTTCGGGCGTTCCGTATCTCAATTGGGAACATGGATGCAGCGTACCGCTGTAGTATGGGTCGTATACAGCATGACTCAATCTGCTTTTATGCTGGGGCTCACCATCTTTGCAGAACAATTCCCTTCATTTTTGTTTTCTGCTCTGGGAGGAGTTGCCGCAGACCGGTACAACCGATATAAAATTATACAGATTGCCCAGATTTTATCTTTAATCCAGGCTTCTCTACTTGCTTTTTTGGTTATGACAGGACACCAGAACATATGGAGTTTTTTAATATTAAGTGCATTTCTCGGAATTATCAACGCTTATGATATTCCTGCACGGCAGTCAATGATCAACGAAGTAATAACCAATGATGAAGATTTACCAAGCGCACTCTCTCTAACGGCTGCAATGGCAAGTATTGCAAAATTAGCAGGTCCGGCCCTTTCCGGAATTATTATCCAAAAGTTTGGAGCAGGAACCTGTTTTCTGATTAATGCGGCCAGTTTTGCGGCAGTAATGGGATCTATTTCCATGATGAAAGTGAAAGTCATTCAAAAAAAATCAAACAAAAAAGGAACTTTTACTGAATTGGCAGAAGGTTTCAGATACCTCAGAACAGTGCCCTCAATTAATTTAGTCATCATTATGCTAAGCATTACCGGTTTTTTGATTCTACCCTATGACACGTTAATTCCTGTTTACGCCAAAGAAATCTTTAAAGGGGATGCAAAAACTTTTGGTTATATCTCAAGTTTCATTGGAATAGGGGCAGTTCTTGGAACAGTATTTCTGGCTTCCTTAAAAAAAGGAGCTTCTATGAGAAATATTCTTATTCTGAGTACAATCGTCCTGAGTATTGGACTTATATGTTTTTCATATACGACTAACTTTTACTGGTCTATGTTTTTTGCTACCCTTACCGGATTGGGAGGTGTTGCACAGTTTACAACCTGTAATATCATCGTTCAATCTGAAGTTATTCCTGAAATGCGTTCAAGAGCCATCAGTATCTTATTGACTGCAATATTCGGAATGCTGCCTTTGGGAAGTATATTCATTGGATTTCTTTCAGAAAAAATAGGAGCTCCAAAGACTTTACTCCTGGAAGGGATATCAGGAATCTTAATTGCTTTTATCTTTAGAAACTTATTATTCAAGAAGAGAAAAACCAAACCTGTCAACGAACAGTTATTAGAAGAAGCTGAAGAACAATTTATTAATAAAATATAATTAAAATGGAAAAAGCAAAAACAGCCCTATTGGTGATGGATATGCAATCATCTATTCTAAGCAGGCTAGCTGATGCAACAAAATTGATTTCCAATACACAGGAGGCTATCAAAACGGCAAGAAAGCGACAAATCCCGGTTATATATATTACCGTAGGATTCAGACAGGGAATGCCGGAAATCAGTAAAAATAACAAAGCGTTTTCAGCCATAAAACAACATATGATTCATGTAAATATGAAAGAATGGGTTTCTATCCATCCTGATCTTTTACCTGATGAACAGGATATCATCATCACCAAAAAACGTTTTAGCGCTTTTACAGGAAGTGATCTTGAAATTGTGCTTCGGGGGTTGAATATTGAACATCTGGTATTGACGGGTATATCAACCAGTGGCGTTGTTTTATCCACATTAAGAGAAGCTGCAGATAAGGACTATATATTGACTGTCATTGAAGACTGCTGTAAAGATGAAGATGAGGAAGTGCATCGTGTATTAATGAGTAAAATTTTCCCCCGACAAGCTGATGTCATTACACTCAGCAATTGGACAGAAGGAATTTAAACTCAATCTGGAATAGGTTGTTCTCAATGTACGTTGGAATTCCTTGCTGAATAAGACAGGTTGATTTCCGTCCTATTTTTGTCTGTATCCAATTATAGAAAAAGTCCTTACTTCATCAGTAAGGACTTCTATTTTTTAAGACCAAAAAAGTTTATTTCAACCTATAAGAATTTCCATTCCAAAGATAAGTTTTGGAAGAACGTTTCTTCTTTTCCCGATCTTTGTCATCTTTTTCCATTTCCTCCACTTTAAAAATAAAAGCATCAGGCATCCCTCCTTTATCATTAGGGAAAATATATTGTTCACTATGGTAAAAAACATCTGCATCCCCTACATTCATCAGCTGCGGAAGAGCAATGAGTTTCTTATCCTTAAAAAGAACATATTGGTCATAGCTAGCAATACCACAAGCTTCACCGGAAACCAATGCCTTTAAAGTAAGTTCCACATTCTGCAGTTTATGATTGCTTTCAATATTGAATGTAGCATAGCTCAGCTCCTCTCCTTTTCCGGTATCAAAATAAACCTCATCCACAAGCATATTACCTTCCATTACTTTGATTCCCGCAATATTCTGTTTCTCAAGAGTAGTAACCTCTTTGTTTTTTCTGTCTACAGTTTTTGAAAGTCCAAAAAGAAAATCATATCCGTTTTTATTACGGTATCCTACAGAAAGGTTACCTCCCCAAACATATCCTTCAGAGGTTACATCTCCTTTCTGATAAGAGATCCTGTACCAGTTGGCACCTCTTTCCCCCAGTCTTAGTATGGTTTCTTCTTTTTTAAGGATTAACACCTGTTGATTAGTCTGCAATGAGTCTATAACCTGAGATTTGACATTAGGCTCTTTTCTGATTCTTGTCCAATCTGTAAAAATCTTTTGGCTTTTATTTTCTTCAAAACCAAAAATCCCATCCGTATACACTTCATTTTCCTGTGCTGAAAAAAACTGCAGCATCAGTAATAATAAAGCGGTCCATAAAGTTTTCATATTCGTATTTGTTTTTATTTATTTTTCCAACAGCAGGCTTACCCACTCTTCTCGTTGTATTTGTTTTTTAAGTTCAAGACCACTTTCTTTACACACTTCAAGAATATCATCTACATCAAAGAAGCAAAGCCCGGAAAGCAATAGTTTTCCACCTTCATTCAGTACGGAAACATATGTTGGAATATCTGAAATCAGAATATTCCTGTTGATATTCGCTAAAATAACATCAAAATTTTCTTTTCCTAAGTTTTCGGCTGTTCCCAGTTCAATATCCAGTTCAACACCATTTCTTACCGCATTTTCTTTTGAATTTTCTACAGACCATTCATCAATATCAATAGCTTTTGTATCTCCGGCACCCTGTTGTTTTGCATAGATAGCCAATACAGAAGTTCCACAACCCATATCCAATACTTTCTTTCCAGTAAGGTCAAGATCCATCATCTGCTGGATCATCAGGTGTGTGGTAGGGTGATGCCCTGTTCCGAAAGACATTTTGGGCTGAATAATAATTTCATGCATTCCCGGTACAGACTCATGAAATTCTGCTCTGATCAATACTTTATCATCGATATTGATAGGAGAAAAATTCTTTTCCCATTCTTCATTCCAGTTGATATTAGGCATTTCCTCGAAAGAGTACTCAATCTTTACATTTTCATTTTCAAAAATAGGAAGCGCTTTTAATTCCTCTTCGTGAAACAGATCTGTCTGGATATATCCTAAAATTCCGTGAATTTCTTCTGTAAAGCTGTCAAAACCTATCTCGATAAGCTCTGCCATTAATATCTCATTCCAAGGTTGCAGTGGAGAAATTTTGAAATTGAATTCTAAATAATTTTGCATGTGACTAATTTGCTGCAAAAATACTAATGTTATTATTGTTAAAAAAATTGAAGCATTAAGTTTTACTCTTACTCAAGAAATTATTCAGCTTTAAAAGGTCGGCATCACGTTCTCTCATTTGTAAAATTTCTTCTACAACATGCTAAAAAGTGAATATTTTTGATATACAAAGCATAAAAAGATCTTATAAAATTTGTAAATTGCAGTAAGAGCCAATATCTCCGGGCCGGAATATCTAAAAAACAACAAAAACTCAAGCAATCCGTAACATGGTAACCTACGAAAATTTACATGATACCCTTTCTTTTTACAGGATTGATTGCCGCCAGTCTTATTATATCTCCTCCGGGAATCCTATTTTCAATTTTCCAAAAGCGCCGTTCAGAATGGATTATTATGCTCTCTGTATTTGTACGGCGGGAGAAATCAATATTGAAATAGACAGTAAAAAATATAAAGTAACTACCCACAGTTTCTTTATAGCTGCTCCTTCTACCATTGTAAGATTCCTTGAAACCAGTAAGGATTTTATGATGAAACTCTTATTTTTTGATAAAAATTTTCTCATCAAAAATATATCCAACCCTTTTATCATTGAGAAAATGAATCTCTTCTCTAAGGGTTCCTACAGCATTATAAAAACAACAGAAAAAAATTCTCTGCAGTTACAGAACCTACTGGACTATCTTAAGAAAAAATCCCGAAAACAAGGCAAATTTACCGAAGAGATTATCCGTACCATTATTTTCAACCTGTTGCTTGAGACCGCAGAAATCATAGAAAAAGAAATCAATACGGTTTCTCAGAAAGAGGAAGGAAAAAAAGATCTTTTCCTGAAGTTCAGTAAACTGATCCGGGAAAATATCAGACAGCAGAGAACCGTTCAGTTTTATGCTGATGCGCTTTGTATTTCCAATAAGCACCTTATAGAGATTATTAAAAAAGCCAGTGGAAAAACTCCTCATGAAGTCATTGATGAAACTTTGCTGAAAGAAGCTTATGTCATGCTGGGAAATCCCGATATCACCATTTCAGAAATTGCCTTTGAGCTTCAGTTTAATTCAGCATCAGCTTTCGGCCGTTTTTTCAAAAAACAGACTTCATACTCTCCCTCAGAGTATCGGACAAAAGAAAATATTCAGTCATAAGAATTTGGGGATAATAATTCCGACATTGGGGATATGTACCGCTTTTTGAATAGGTGTACCTTTAACCTGTTAATTAAAAACAAAACAAAAAATGAGTACGATCAATTCAAAATTCGAGAAAGTTTTAAATGCTTCTGAGCAGTTTGGAAAAGTAAACCACGAACCGGATTCAAGTAAAGAAGTTCAGATTAACACTCCTGAAAAAACGATGCCTTTTTCTGACCAGATCGGAAACTATCAACGTAATAAAGGGATTCCTTTACAATCTTATGAAAACAGTAAAATCTATATTGTAGGAAGCGGAATTGCAGGGATGTCTGCCGCTTATTATTTCATCCGTGATGGCCGGGTTCCGGATAAAAACATCATTTTCCTTGACCAGCTGAATGTTGAAGGAGGTTCTCTGGATGGAGCAGGAAACGCAAAAGATGGCTATATCATCCGTGGCGGAAGGGAAATGGATATGACCTATGAAAATCTATGGGACATGTTCCAGGATATTCCCGCATTGGAATTACCCGCTCCATACAGTGTATTGGATGAGTACCGTCTTATTAACGACAATGACCCTAATTATTCTAAAGCAAGATTGATTCATAACCAGGGGCAGATCCAGGATTTCAGTAAATTCGGACTTGAAAAAAAAGACCAGCTGGCAATTGTTAAGCTTTTATTGAAGAAAAAAGAAGAGCTTGATGATCTGACTATTGAAGATTATTTCGCAGAATCTTTCCTTAACAGTAATTTCTGGTTTTTCTGGCGTTCCATGTTTGCATTTGAGAACTGGCACAGCTTACTTGAACTGAAACTGTATATGCACAGATTCCTGCATGCCATTGACGGGATGAAAGACTTCTCATGTCTTGTATTCCCTAAATACAATCAATATGACACATATGTGACTCCTCTTAAAAATTTCCTTGTTGAGAAAGGAGTACAGATCCAGTTTAATACATTAGTAAAAGACCTTGATATCCATATTAATACTGAAGGTAAAACAGTAGAAGGGATTATTACTGAACAAAATGGCGAAGAAGTAAAAATACCTGTTGGTAAAGATGATTATGTGATCGTTACCACAGGTTCAATGACTGAGAGTACATTCTACGCAGATAATAATACGGTTCCTGAAATCACTATAGATAACAGCAGTGCGGGACAGAGTGCAGGATGGAAACTGTGGAAAAATCTCGCTGCCAAATCTGAAGTATTTGGTAAGCCTGAAAAATTCTGTAGCCATATTGAGAAATCTTCGTGGGAATCTGCTACATTAACCTGCCGACCTTCTGCTTTCACAGAGAAACTTAAAGAACTCTGCGTGAATGATCCTTATTCCGGAAGAACAGCTACAGGAGGTATTATCACCATCACAGATTCCAATTGGGTAATGAGCTTTACCTGCAACAGACAGCCACACTTCCCTACCCAGCCGGATGATATCCTTGTCGTATGGGTATATGCCTTACTGATGGACAAAGAAGGGAATTACATCAAAAAAACAATGCCTCAATGTACCGGAAATGAAATTCTTGCAGAGTTATGTCATCATTTGGGAATGACAGACCAGCTTGATAATGTTATAGAAAATACAATCGTTCGTACCGCATTTATGCCTTATATTACCTCTATGTTTATGCCTAGAGCTCAGGGTGACCGTCCGAGAGTTGTTCCCGAAGGCTGTACCAATCTAGGTTTGGTAGGACAGTTTGTGGAAACCAATAATGATGTTGTATTTACTATGGAAAGTTCAGTAAGAACAGCCAGAATAGCAGTATACAAACTTCTGAACCTCAACAAACAGGTTCCGGACATCAATCCGTTACAATATGACATCAGACATTTACTGAAAGCTACCCAGGCTCTTAATGACTATAAACCATTCTTAGGAGAAGGCATTTTAAGAAAAGTACTGAAAGGAAGTTATTTTGAACACATTTTGGTCAACCGTCCTGAGGAAAAAGAAGAACATGAATCTTTCTTTATGGAACAGGTAGGTAAATTCCAGGATTGGATCAAAGGCGTAAAAGGGTAAATACGTTCTTAATGGTTCACATATAAAAAACGAAAAGCAGGACTTCAGTGAAGTCCTGCTTTTATATAATATTGATCATCACCTGAAATTATTCAGGCTTATAAGAATCTTTTAGAGTTACTGTACGGTTGAAAACCAATGTAGCATCTGTAGAATCCTGGTCTTTGGTAAAGTACCCGATTCTCTGGAACTGAAGGGGTTCTCCCACGGCAACATCTTTAAGGCTTGGTTCAGCAAAACCTTGAATAGTACTTACCGATTCAGGATTAATAAAGTTCAGGAAGTCAACATCTTTTTCAGCATCCGGCTGCTCCACTGTAAATAATTGGTTGTAAACCCTTACTTCTACAGGGATAGCATGTTTGGCAGATACCCAGTGTAATGTTCCTTTTACTTTTCTTAAGCTTTCTTCTGTCCCACTTCCGGATTTACTCTTTTCATCGTAAGAAGCATAGATCGTAGTGATCTCTCCATTTTCATCCTTCTCTACTCTTTCTGCTTTAATAATATACGCAGACTTTAAACGAACTTCCCCGCCTAACTTCAGTCTGAAAAATTTATTATTAGCCTCTTCTTTGAAATCCTCACGTTCGATGTATAGTTCTCTTGAAAAAGGAACTTCTCTGGTTCCTGCATTTTCCTGTTCAGGATTATTTTCAGTTTCCAACCATTCTTCCTTGTCTTCAGGATAGTTTTCGATCACTAATTTAACAGGATCTACGACCGCCATTACACGTTTAGCTACTTTATTAAGGTCTTCACGTACGCAGAAGTCAAGTAATTGGATCTCAATCAGATTTTCTCTTTTTGCAACTCCCACCTTTTCAATAAAGTTTCTGATAGAAGCCGGAGTGTATCCTTTTCTTCTCATCCCTGAAATAGTAGGCATTCTAGGATCATCCCATCCAGTCACAGCTCCTTCAGCCACAAGTCTTTGCAGCTTTCTTTTAGAAGTGATCATATAAGAAACATTCATCCTTGCAAATTCTCTCTGCTTAGGAGCTACTTTAGTTTCATCGGATACCTGCTCCAGATACCAGTTGTAAAGGGGTCTGTGGTTTTCAAATTCCAGTGAACATAAAGAATGTGAAACCTGCTCCAAATAATCTGATTCCCCATGTGCCCAGTCGTACATCGGATAGATTTTCCAGGCAGTTCCTGTTCTGTGGTGTGGTCTTTTCAGAATTCTGTACATCACAGGGTCACGCATATTCATATTGGGAGAAACCATATCGATTTTTGCACGAAGTGACATTGTCCCTTCCTCGAACTCACCGTTTTTCATTCTTTCAAATAAATCCAATGATTCTTCAACCGGACGGTTTCTGAACGGAGATTCTACTCCTGGTTCCGTAGGATTTTTTCTCTGTTCGGTAATCACTTCAGACGGCTGCTCATCTACATAAGCTTTTCCTTCTTTAATCAGTTGTACTGCCCATTCATAAAGCTGCTGGAAGTAATCTGATGCATACAATTCTTTGTCCCATTTGAAACCTAACCATTCAACATCTTTCTTGATTGAATCTACGAATTCCTGTTCTTCTTTCTCAGGATTGGTATCGTCAAAACGAAGGTTTACGGGTGCATTGTATTTTTCTCCCAGGCCAAAGTTGATGCAGATCGCCTTTGTGTGGCCTACATGCAGATACCCATTCGGTTCAGGGGGAAAACGGAAACGAATCTGATCTCTTTTCAGACCGTTTGCCAAATCATCTTCTATAATTTGCTCAATAAAATTGAGTGATTTTTTTTCTTCTTCCATTAAATTAGCTTTTGTTTTTAGCAAAAAAAGTTGCACAAAGTTACGGAAAATTTGGGGCTTACGAAAGTGATAATTAAAAAGTGCAATGCTTAGTAATTCGGTATTTTTCTGTATCTTAGGGAAAGTTACAAACCTGACTATCATGGCTGTTTATATCTTAAGCAATCGAAAGATTGTGCGTCATAAAGGTGAAAGAGTGGACTCTTTTTCCAATGAAGAATATTCAATTCCTAATTTCAGAATTGCCAAATGTGATTTTGACGGCTATAAAGAACCTACTGCACAGGCCAAAAAGAAGAAAGATTACACGAACAGGAACATCCTCAACTACCAACTGTTTTCGGAACCCGAAAAACAAGGCTACGAAGAGGTTTTAGAAGTCCTTCTGAGTGAAAAAGGCATCAAAAAATCATCTTTAACAGCTCAGAACCTCGGTGGCACCCAAAGAATGTTCTACGAGCTATATAAAAATATGTCTTCCACCAAAGAACGGAGTGATGTACTCATATTCATTCATGGATATGCCTATGATTTTGATGATGAATTAAAGGCTATAATTGATCTTAAAAAGCTGTTTATTGATAATCCGGAATCTCCTGTTGAGCATATTTTATTTGTAAGCTGGCCGGCTTCAAGCAGTATTGTTCCTCTGACTTATTTTGATGATAAAGCAGCAAGCATCAATTCCGGAACCTCATTATTAAGGCTCTTTTATTTTTACACTCAATTTTTAAAAGATATTTTTTCCAATCGGGACCTTATCCCATGCAACCAAAGAATCCATATTATGACTCATTCTTTGGGAAACAGAGTCCTTCAGAGTATGCTATACAGTCTGAAAAAAGAAAATATCCTGAGAGTGATTGATCAGGTAATCCTGCTGAATGCAGATGTTACTTATAAAGTATTTGAAGACTCTGAAGATTCTTTTAATAAACTTCCTTTGCTTGCAAACCGCATTTCTATTTACCTCAACCGTCAGGATGTCATTCTTGGTATTTCTCAATTTACCAAAAACATCCTCACCCCCCGACTTGGAAAAAATGGTCCCAGTGATATTGAACGCTTTAAAGATATTGTCTCCGTTATCGACTGTACATTCGTTAAAGATGATATTTTAAACAGTTTTAAATTTGAGATTGGAAAACATTGGGGATACCTTTCCAGTTCACAGGTTCAGAGGGATATTTTCCAAAATCTGTACGGAATAGACCGAAATCTTATCAGCAACAGAACAAAGAATAACGAAAATATTTTCACAATTATTTCTTAACAAGAAATTAAAAAAATACTATAAAAATGAGCATGTGTTAAAGTTGCTAAGGTTTAAGAGAATGGCATAATGATTGCCAACTCAAATAGTAGAGAATTACACTTTTATTATGAAAAAATTTAAAGCCAAGTTTTCTTCTATTGTAGAATATATTAAGAAAGCAATTTTCGCAAAGAATGTGATTTAATAAAAAAATAACGCCAAAAAAAGCAGAATATCCGAACCTAAAATTACTTTATCCCTTAAATAGAGTCGAAAATATCATCATGTTCCTACAAATGTATTGGAGGAATGTGTTTTTATGTTCTAACCTGTGAGGACACCAATATCTCCACCGATCGTTCGGATTGAAATCGGAAAACATGCAGAATGTTTCATTCACGTAATAAGCACTTCTTACTCATCTTTGTGGTTCTGGAAAAATTCAAATATGATCATTGAAGAGTACAGAACAAATGCCATCATATCAATAATTCACACAATACCAACAATATACATCCCATAAAATTGTTCAGGTGGAAAAAATTTTCGATATTTATTGACCAAACCATTACTATCAATTATGAAAAATCAACAAGACCACATGAAGAAATTGGGCAAGAGGGCACTAAAAACAATTAACGGCGGTAATCCTCCTCCCATTCCCATAGGCTGCAACAATTGGGATTCGAAAAACAAATGCTGCAGAGCCTGGGATAATGATCACTGGGATAACCCGACCTGTCCTAATTAATTTTCTTTTCAGCTTTGAACCACAGCAACTCATTTCTGAGATCCAGGCTTGATTCAAAATTATTAACAAATAAAGATCCGGTGCCCAACCCTTGAGGCATTGGATTTTTTTTAGTTACTGTATATTGAGCAATGGCATTCAATCCTATATTACTTTCCAGTGCGGAGGTAATCCACCACCCTATATTTTGTTCTTCCGCCAGAGAAATCCACTCATCAGAGCCGGAAAAACCTCCTACTAAAGCAGGTTTCAAAATAATATACTGTGGTTTTACTGTTTCTAGCAGAAGCTTCTTTTTATCGGGATCAGTTATACCTATCAACTCTTCATCCAATGCAATTGGTGTAGGCGTTTTTGAACATAATTCTTTCATATCATGCCAATTTCCTGCTTTAATAGGCTGCTCAATAGAATGAATATCAAGATCTGCCAGCTGTTGCAAAACAAGTACTGCTTCTTCTTTATTAAATCCTCCATTCGCATCTACACGCAGTTCCAACTGATCTTTAGAAAATTTCTCTCTAAGCTTCTGAAGAATGATATGTTCTTCTTTCCAGTTGACACCAATTTTCAGTTTGATGCAATGAAAGCCTTTTTCAAGTTTCTCTTCAATCTGTTCTTCCATATACCCGATCTCCCCCATCCATATCAAACCATTGATGGTAATAGCAGATTTCCCTTCAGTAAATTCACTTGGGAAATAAAGACTGTCTCCATGCTTCAGATTCAAAATCGCCTGCTCGTAACCAAACCATATTGACGGAAAGTCTTTCAGTTCTTCTTTTAGATCAGCAAAATCCTTTTTAATGTTTTCACAAAGCCATTTTAGCTTGTCTTCATAATCCGGTCGGTCATCAAAACTCAATCCTCTGAAAATGGCACACTCTCCTACTCCTTTTTTTCCATTTTCTGAAATTTCAAGAATAAAGGTTTCCTTATCAAGCAAAACGCCACGAGATGTTCCACTCGGGCGTTTAAATTGTAATAGATATCTAAAATAAGACGCTTCCATACTATGCTGTTTATTTCACACTATCGATACGCATAAATTCTTCTGCTTTCTCTACCATGTCTACACTTCCACAGAAAAATGGAATTCTTTGATGAAGTTCTGTTGGCTCTACCTCCAAAATTCTTCTGAATCCGTCTGTTGCCTTTCCACCTGCCTGCTCAGCAAGGAATGCCATAGGATTACATTCGTATAATAATCTCAGTTTACCATTCGGAGCCTGAGAATAAGACGGATAAATATAGATTCCACCTTTCAGCATATTTCTATGGAAATCGGCAACCAAAGAACCGATATACCTTGAAGTATAAGGACGGTCTCCTTCTTCCATCTGACAGTATTTAAGGTAGTTTTTCACTCCCTGAGGGAATTTGATATAGTTTCCTTCGTTGATAGAATAGATTTTACCTGTTTTTGGGAAAGTCATATTGGGATGAGAAAGGTAATAAGTTCCCAAAGAAGGATCCAGTGTAAATCCGTTTACTCCGTTTCCGGTAGTATAAACGATCATTGTAGAGGAACCGTAAATAACATATCCTGCTGCAATCTGATTGATCCCTTTCTGTAAAAAGTCTTCCAGCTGTACAGGAGTTCCAGGTTCAGTAACTCTTCTGTAGATAGAGAAGATCGTTCCCACAGAAACATTTACATCAATATTGGAAGATCCGTCCAGCGGATCAATAAGTACTACATATTTACTTAAGTGACCGTTCTCCCCACATTTAATATCAATAAAATCATCATTTTCCTCAGACGCAATACCACAAACAACCTCTCTTTGAGACAAAGCCGTAATAAAAATTTCATTAGCGATCACATCAAGCTTCTGCTGTTCCTCACCCTGAATATTCTGGTTGCCGGCAGCTCCTGTTATATCTACAATTCCGGCTTTATTTACTTCTCTGTTTACCACTTTCGAAGCCAATCTTATTGCGCTCAGAAGACGAGAAAATTCACCTGTAGAATATTGAAAATCGTCCTGTTTATCTATAAGAAATTCTCCTAAAGTCTGTAATGGTTGATTTGACATATTTTTCTTTTTACGTTTTCCCCAAATTTCGGAAAATTTATCGCATTAGGAAAATTTAATTACAAAAGACGGTACATGCTGTTTTTCAACACTATACACCTTAAAAACAATATAACATTGAGTAATAACGGCTCATTCCCTACCCAAATTTCTGTCATTAAGGCCATATTATTCTCATTTTAAGGAAATCTTAATTTCATCACATGCCCAGACTATTTCATATCTCGTTGTAAATTTATAATTTTGACGTCCGTAAAAAACTCATGTAATTTTTTATCTAACAATTTTATTTTTAACAATTTAATGAAAATTTTCAAGTTTGGTGGGGCATCGGTAAAAGATGCCGAAAGTGTAAAAAACGTGTCTATGGTTCTAAAAAGCCAGGGATTTGCCAAATGCTTGCTGGTAATTTCAGCAATGGGCAAAACGACGAACGAGTTGGAAAAGGTTGTAGAACTTTATTTCAAGAAGGATAACTATCAAACAGAGATTGAAAAGATAAAACGAAAACACATTGAGGTAGCGGAAGGTCTCTTTCCTGAAAATCATGCAGTTTTTGCAGAAATCAATCTCTTTTTTGATGATATAGATTCATTTTTAAGAAGAAACAAATCTCCTAATTACAGTTTTGTATATGATCAGGTGGTGAGTTGCGGAGAAATGATTTCAACAAAAATTGTAAGTGAATACCTGAATGAGATCCAGTTTACCAATCAGTGGCTGGATGCCAGAGATTACATTAAAACAGATAATTCTTACAGGGAAGGTAATGTAGATTGGACAAAAACTGAGGATTTTATTTCAAATTTAAATTCTGAAATCTGCTATGTTACCCAAGGATTCATTGGTTCAGATGATAATAATTTCACGGTAACTTTAGGAAGAGAAGGTTCGGACTATTCTGCTGCTATTTTTGCATTCTGCTTAGATGCAGAAGCAATGACGATCTGGAAAGATGTACCGGGTGTAATGACCGGAGATCCAAGAAAATTCAACGATGTAACTCTTCTTTCCAATATTTCTTATGAGGAAGCTATTGAGATGGCTTATTACGGAGCGAGTGTAATACACCCAAAAACATTACAGCCGCTACAACAGAAAAACATTCCTTTTTATGTAAAATCTTTCGTAGATCCTACAAAAGAAGGAACCAAAGTAGGCGCTTCAGACAAAAACCAACAGGAAGAAACTTATATTTTAAAAGAAAACCAGGCTCTATTGAAGATTTCAACAAGAGATTTTTCTTTCATTGCAGAGGATCATATGAGCCTTATATTCGGCTATTTATCCAAGTACAAAATTAAAGTTTCCTTGATGCAGAATTCTGCTATTTCATTGGCTTTATGTCTGGAGGATAAATTTAACCACATTGAAGAACTTAACGAAGAGCTTCATAAAATTTTTAAAACCGAAGCAATTAAAAATGTATCTTTATTCACAGTAAGAAATGCGAAGATGGATCATATTGAAAAATTTTACCATGAAAAAAATGTATTATTGGAGCAAATTTCCAAGAATACGCTTCAAATGGTAACACAATAATTTTAATTGCGACTAAACACACATGAGTTTAATTTCGAAAAACGATCTGATCAAAGCTTCCGGCTTAAGTAAAATTGGATTTCTAAAGAATCCAGTAGCATCTGCTGTGATGAGCATTGCTAAAATAAACGAAGTAAATAAACTATACGACAAACTAAAAGATAAGGAAGGTAAAGACTTTTTCGACTCATTTGTGAGAGAAAGAAACCTAAGCTATGTAGCTTTTGAAGAAGATCTTGCAAAAATTCCCAAAACGGGACCTTTTATTCTGGTGTCCAATCATCCACTGGGTGCTATTGACGGAATTTTAATGTGCAAGATCCTTACAGAGGTTCGTCCGGATTTCAAAATCATGGGAAATTTCCTTTTGGAAAAGATCAAGCCTATGGAACCGTACGTAATTCCTGTAAACCCTTTTGAAAACAGAAAAGAAGTCTACAGCAGTTCTTCGGGAATGCGTGAAACGCTCAAGCATATCCAAAACGGAGGCTGTGTAGGTATTTTTCCGGCAGGGGAAGTTTCCAATAAAAATAACCCTTACGGAGAAATCTTAGATAAAGACTGGGAAAAAACGGCACTTAAGCTTATAAGAATGGCTAAAGTGCCGGTAGTTCCTATGTATTTCCATGCTAAAAACAGCCGTCTTTTTTATCAGGTTGCCAAACTTCATCCAAGTTTACAGACCCTGATGCTGCCTGCTGAAATGATGAATGACAGGGAAAGACCTATCAGAATCAGAATCGGGAGGCCTATCACATTAAAGGCAATGGACGAAATGGAAACGATTGAAGAACTGGGAGAGTTTCTGAAGCGTAAGGTTTATATGATGAAATCTTATTATGAAAAAAGAAAATCTCTGGCCCAAAGCATCAATCTTCAGAATCTGTCCGTAAAGTTTCCTTTATTAAAAGAAGAAAATATTGTTCAGAACATTATTGATGAAACGCCTAAAGAGGACATCATCAAGGATGTTGACAAATTAAGAGGTACTGATAAGATGTTATTCAGTAATGGAAATTACGAAATCTACTTTACCACTTATGAAGAGATACCTTCTATCATGAGGGAAATAGGACGTCAGAGAGAGCTTACGTTCCGTGCCGTAGGTGAAGGGAGTAATCTTCCGTTTGACCTTGATGAATATGACAAACATTACCATCACCTTTTCCTTTGGGACAATGGTGAAAAGAAGCTGGCGGGAGCTTACAGAATGGCTCTGGGTAGAGAGGTCATGAAAAAATATGGCATCAAAGGCTTTTACACCAGTTCTTTATTTGAATTTGAACAGGACATTCATCCTTTCTTTAAAAAGGTGATTGAAATGGGACGTGCATATATCTGCCAGGAGTATCAGCAAAAACCACTTCCTCTTTTCCTTTTATGGAGAGGGATTGTACATGTCTGCCTGAGAAATTCTGATCATAAATTTCTGATGGGTGGGGTAAGTATTTCGAATAAGTTTTCGGAGTTCTCCAAATCTCTGATGATTGAATTTATGCGTTCCAATTATTTTGACTCGGCGGTGGCTCAATATATCACTCCAAGAAATGAATATAAGGTAAAGCTACGTGACAGGGATAAGAATATCTTCTTTGAAGAAATGGAGTCTGATCTTAATAAGCTTGATAAGATTATTGATGACTTAGAGCCTGAATTAAGATTGCCTGTTTTGATTAAAAAATATATTAAGCAAAACGCCAAAGTAATTGCTTTCAACGTTGACCCGAACTTCAATGATGCCATTGACGGATTAATGTATATCAGGATCAGTGATCTTCCGGAAAACACCATTAAACCGGTATTGGAAGAGATGAGTGAACAAATCAGAAAAGAGCAGGAAAATAATCCAGCTGATAATCAGTAGGTTTTTAACTTTAGTGAAAAAAAGTACGATGAATACTTGCTTTGTATACTAAAACTTACTACTTTTGCATCACTTTAAAACAACGAAGTAAGACACACAAAAACATAATGGTTTCTTAGCTCAGTTGGTAGAGCAATGGATTGAAAATCCATGTGTCCCTGGTTCGATTCCTGGAGAAACCACTTTAAAACCTCTAAATTATTTAGAGGTTTTTTTGTTTTTTATATTCAGCAATTGAACACCTGAAATTCCAAATTTCGCCCCCTCTCTTAGCCTTTATCATTTTATAGGTAACAATTCTTGTGATTTCTCGATTAATCAGCCATCTCTTCATGATCGGATTCAAATAATCAGGGAACTGAAAGTTCAGAAAAATTCACCATGTTATTTTAATTTTAATAGTTCACTTTTGTATTTTGATGATATTAAAAAAATACAATGATTACCATACATGGTGAAGATCCACAGCAGAGTCTGGGTTTTATAAGAAAGACCAGCCAAAAGTTACAGGAAAGAAAATATGAGATCCTTCTATTCGCTTTGCTACAGCATTTATTTGTGGGAGTATTTCTTACAGACATGGACTTTTACACCCATGTCATATGGCCCATTAATATGTTGATTCTAGGTTTGGGGTCTGTTTTCTTATTTATTGGAAAGCATAGCTGGAAACATTGGTTTAGAAATCTACATTTCATTGTTATTTTATTACTGCCTATTGGCATTCCATTTTTTAAAGACATTTCCTGGTATTTTACATTTTTGAACATTAATTATGTAGTCTTCTTCTGTTTTCTTTTTATGGAAGTTTTACGGTTTCTTATAAAACCGGGATACATCAATACGGATATTATCTCTGCTTCCATCTGCGGCTATATGCTGCTGATTGAAATTGCAGTTTTTTCCCTGCAGTTTTTCCAATACCGCAACCACGCTTCTTTTAAGGGGGTTGATATATCTTCTCCTGCTCTTACCTTTATTGATCTGGTGTATTTCTGCTCTATAACATTTACAAGTATTGGGTTTGGAGATATCACCCCTAATACTCATGTTACAAAACTGATAACAGCTTTTGTGGGTATAGCCGGGCAGTTCTATACGGTAGTGCTCGTGGGTATTCTGATCAGTAAATTTTCATCAAAAAATTAATTTGTTATGAATACAGGCTCACATTACAAGCTTTATCACTTCATTCCATGGACAAGGAAGAAAATCTATAAAATGCTTATTGTAAGCATTATTCCTACAGCTTTATTTTATTTTCTCGGATGGAAGTGGCTGGCCATTCCATGGGTTCCTGTAGCACTGCTGGGAACTGCTGCAGCATTCATTTCGGGGTTTAAAAACACCCAAACCTACAACCGAAGCTGGGAAGCCCGGCAGATTTATGGTGCAATCATCAATAACAGCCGCAGTTTCGGCATGCTGGTAAAGGATTTTATAAGAGTTGATGATAAAACACAAGAAGTGGCCATACATCAGCAGATTATCTACCGCCATTTTGCCTGGCTTACGGCATTAAGATTTCAGCTCAGAGAAACCAAGAGCTGGGAACATGTAAAAACAAAAAGCTATAACAGAGAATATTTAAAATATTATACAGTTCCGGAATGGGAAAATACTATTGAGGAAGAGCTGAAACCTTTTTTAAATAAAGCTGAGCTGGACTATATCCTTACAACAAAAAACCGGGCGACTCAAATCATTTCTTTACAGTCTACTCATTTGAGAACCTTGAATGAAGAGGGCAAGATTTCAGATTATAATTATACAGCTCTGGAGAATCAGTTTAAAGAATTATATGATCAGCAGGGGAAATGTGAAAGGATCAAAAACTTTCCTTATCCACGGCAATTCTCCAGCATTAATCTGTATTTTACAAATGCTCTGTGTTTGCTATTGCCCCTGGGGTTTATAGGCGAATTTTCAAAAATGGTAGAAAAATTTGGTGAAGGCATCATCTGGTTTACAGTTCCTTTCAGTGTATTGCTGGGCTGGGTATTTTTGGTTCTGGAACAGATTGGCGAAAATACAGAAAACCCATTCGAAGGAAATGCAAATGATATTTCAATTACACAAATCAGCAGGAATATAGAAATTGATTTACGTGAAATGTTTGGAGAAAAAGAACTGCCTCCTGCTATACAGCCTGTTAATAATATTTTAATGTAAAAATCAGGAATATATCGCTGGTAAAATTGAGTACAAAAAAAAAACAAAAATATGAGTATAGAATCTGTAAGAAAATGGTACCCAAAAGCTTTAACATCTATTGATACAGTCAACCGACTATTAGATACCCTTGAAAAGCATTTAGAACTAAAACCTAATCAGCTGATGCATGCCGACAGTATGTGTTGTGATGATGTCAATGCAATACAGTATCCACCTAGGGCTTATGAAATGCTTGGCCCATTTCATCTGGGAGGACTTGATGGTTTCCCTTTTGCCGGCCTTACAGGAATGGGAGCTTTTGCTCATCATGTTCCTGAGGATGGTGCTGTAGTCATTTTTTACGCCCCTCATATTGGGATTACCAAAAGCGGGCAAATTGGAGAAATAAGCAGAATAGGACAACAAAATAATTCTGCCTGCTGTGGAGCAGCAAAAGGAGCATTGGGAAAGTTGGAAGCCGGGCAAATCATTGAGAGCAATATCACTTCACTGGATTTTCAGATGAATACCATTGAGCAGATATTCCTCCACAGCAAAGACAGGATCCTGAATGCAGAGAATCAGATTTTCGAAGCTACCGAAGTGATGTATGAAGCTATAGATGAACGTATCGAGGTATTGGTAAAAGAAACCAGCTATCCCTGCAAGTATGTCATTTTGGTAGGAGGTATTTTTATTAATGGTGATAAAGATATGGGATCATTCTGCCAATATAAAAAGTTTGAATATATCAATCTGGAAACTAAAGAACGGAAAAGCCTTATGAAAGAATATTATGAATAATCCTTTTCAGTAATATCTTTTAACAGATTGTTTAAAGTGCTTATCATTCTGATTCTCATCCAGGATATGAGATGTAAACAATCTGCTATAGCCAGCTTCAATATAAAACCCCTCAAAATTTAATTTTAAGGGGTATATAAAATAATCTCAGTATTTCTTATGGTCTACCTATCAGCATTCACCAACAAGGTCATCCAGATTTTTGGATTTCGGTCGTCATTTGCTGATTTCCGGCCAGGCAAACCCCACCCCTCCATGCCGGTACCTTTCGGTTTCCAGATAAAAGGAATTCACTCCCTGAAGGCCCACTCCTGCATAATAAACGAATTGATCTACATGCTCCTGATACTCTCCAAACTCACGATATTCAGCATGTAAGGCAAGTAATTTTGCCAGTTCTTCATTATGTATCCGAAATGCCTGGTCACAAGCATCCTTTAGCGAAAGATTATATTCCTGCTGGAGTACAAAAACCAGGTTAAAAACCTCAGTTCCCTTTGCCATTTCTTTTGGCAGAGAATGAATGTCATTTTGCCAGGCAACTACCAGAGTCATATGCGATATCATTTTTTGAACAACAATATGCTCAAAAATATGCTCCGGAAGGACAAGACCTGATTCAATTTCACCTAAGATCAGGTATGGACGCATCAGAACGGAATACTCGCGAATGGTTTTAAAAAGAGTAAGTGACGGTGGACGTTGCGCTATTTTATAAGGATACTCCAATTCAATCCCATATCTGAAAGACTGGTAGAAATAATAAATAAAACGTTCAACCCACAGATCAGGCATTAGCGCACGGAACTCATCCCTTATGAGCGCCATATGCTGATAAAGTGCGTTTTCATCTGCTCTTGGCTGATCCCCCTTAAGGATATCAACACAACGAATCCGTAACTGCTGAATCTCTTCCAGAGAAGAATTTTCCACCTGATCGTCAAGAGCCACATACTGAAGCATAAATCTGTTGCATGGGATGGTCTGCTCATAGGTTAGATCAGGCCACATACGTGCAGTACACATATGCAGTCTCATTTTTTTGTATGTTTCACGCTGTTTTTCTGTCAGGAAAGTATAGTCATTATCAATCCATTCATCCATATCTTTCCCCATCTGTTCTGCATGTGGATTGATAAGGTCCGGCCATGGATAATGGCCACGTGGCAAGTAATCTTTTGAATGATATTCTTCGGGTTTCATCTTGTTTTAGTTTTTGTATGATATAGTAATGGTTAAGTTTATTCCTCGTTCTTATTTATATTTTGTTCAGTTTTTCCCGGAGTTCAGCAGCATCAGGAAACTCCATGCTATTGTAGCGATCCAGTTTGGTAGAAATATTTTTCCAACCGCTGAGCACCATACTCATATAATGCACCCAGTTGACCACAGCTTCCTGCCATACCCCAAAATCAGGAAGAGAAGCTTGTAGTTCTAAAAATTCTTTCAGGTCCTTATTATGCAGGCGCAAATCTTCAAGACATGCTTCTTTCAAAGACATTTGGTGTTCGTTCTGGATTACTTTTACAATATTGTAATAAATACTGCCTGTTGCTTCATCTTTTATTACGGACTGTACTTCATTGAAAAAAGTAACCAAATGACAGGCTAAGGCCTGCAAGCGTTGGATCACCGGATGATTGTGGATCTCCGGAGGAAGAGTGACACCTGTTTCTACTTCTGTAAGCTGAAGAAACGGATATAAGCATATGGAATTTTCACGCAATGCAATGCATTCTGACACGCTAGGATACGTTTTATTTTTCTTGTATTTCAACTCAGTTTCTAAGCCTATAAAATATCTACTGATCATTTGTGTGAAACGGAAGATTGATTCCTCCGGAATAAACTGCAGCAGTTCCAATCTTAGAGAAGCCAGCATCTTTCCTAAAGGAATTCCTGAATCTTCACCACTTACTTCTCCTTTTAATACTGCTATTGACTGTGCATGGACATATCCAATATCTTCAGGTTCACTTTCTTCGTACAAATCATCATTATAAAGTGTCCAAAGCATCAATCTGCAGATAGGCTTGAATCGTTCTGGGGTTGCGGTGGGAAACCACTGAGCAGCAATATGTGCTGTCTTGGTCTTCTTGTACTTTTTGCGAAGATCAGGATTCTGCTCATAAAGCCAGAGGTATTCACCATCAATCCATTGACTTTCGGTAATTTCCTGCAGCTGTTCTGCATAGGGATTTTTTAACGTTGGGAACGGGTACCTGAACTGTTTATGGAGCAGCTCAAGTGTACTAAATTTTTCAGTATTCATGATTATGGTTTTAGTATTAACTTACTGATTACTAATATAAAAATATTACAAATACAAATTTAATTTATTTCACAATATTTTGATATTTAGCATTAAATATTCTAAATATTGCAATATTTAACCCCAATAAAACCACCATAAACAGATTATATAGAATATAATAAAACAATTGTTTGAAGTAATATTTACTCTTGAAATAATTACTGTTTTTAGGGCTTCACACCAAAGAATCTCACTAAATATTTTCCCGATTAGCTATCCTCAGCCTGTAATTAATAAGTTTCTTAGAAAAAAATAAATCAACTGTGCCTCAACTCATTAAAAAAAAGATCTCCTCATAAATATCTTTTTTTGAAAAAATAACCTAAAAAACTTGCACGGTATTACAAAATATTATACTTTTGCATCACTTTAAAACAACGAAGTAAGTCAAACAAAAATATAATGGTTTCTTAGCTCAGTTGGTAGAGCAATGGATTGAAAATCCATGTGTCCCTGGTTCGATTCCTGGAGAAACCACTTTAAAACCTCTGATTAGTCAGAGGTTTTTTTGCATTTATGATAAGCAATCCTGATAAACTATAAACTCCCTCAAATTAATTTGAGGGAGTTCTTATTTTAAATACTGTTAAACATTACATTGAATAGTACTATTTTTTAATAATAGCTTTCAGATCTTCTATTTCTTTATTCTGAGAAATGACATAAAGAGTCAGCTCTTCAATCTTCTGAAGTAATTTCATCTGGAAATCTCCTAAATTGACACCATCTTTCATGATAGCCTCTCCTGAAGGAATTTCCGGAAGGTGTTTATTCTCTCTTACAAAAGATTCCAGTTCACTAATGGTTGGCATTTGATAGTCTGGTCTGATAGAAGATTCACCATCAAAATATTTTTGAAACACATAATCTGCCGGAACATTCATATCCACAATAACATCTTCAGCATGGATCTTTCCTTTTACAGTAAGTTTCTGATCCGGATTGTTGGTTCCTATTCCTACATTTCCTGCATCTCTGTTTAAAATAAGATTGTTACCAATCGGATTAATATGCAACGGCATTCCTGCATGCCCCTGTATCCAGGTATGATTTTCGCTGCAACCCAATCTTAAATTAGCCTGGTTTACATCTCCTATTATCAATGTCCCTTCCTGATCCGCAGTATGCATTGGTGAAACAATATTCATTCTTGCTTGCGGCGTTGAAGTTCCCACACCAATATTTCCGTTAGGCATTACGCTTAATCTTGTTTGCCCGTTGGTTACCATATTAACAGCACCATGAACACCACCATCAATATTATTAACAATATTGAAATCACCATACGAGCCATATCTGAAATTAGTTCCTGTAAAAAAGGAGTTCAGTTCAAGATCGGCAGTGGAATGATACTTCAATTGTACGATATTACTTCCCCCAGCAGCTTCACTTCTGTCAAACAGCCCGCCTACAACATTGGAATGTCCCCGATCTTTTGGTGCCTTTACATGAAGGCTTGTTTCCGGTAATGTGGTACCCACTCCCAGGTTATCATTATAATGGATATAATGTACCCTCTGCCCTACAAGAGGATGGGTATAGACATCTGAGATTTTTACCTCACTAAAATCCTGTGTATTAAACGGGCAATGATAAGTAATTCTGACATCATATATATTCCCTGTATCATTAGTGTGATAAATAATTATCTTATATTGATTAGTATTAGCATCCCAAACCAGATCCCCAATATAAATATGATTAAGAATAGGTCCTGCTGCTTCCACAATTCTTGACGTTGGCGTATACCACACTGAATTATCAGGATTGAATCCCACCTGAAACAGTTTTTTTATATTACCGACAGTATTTGTATACATCCATGTTCCCACAATTTCTACTTCAATCGACCCTGACATTCCCCTATTTCCAAGCAGGATGTCAACAGCCTGATCAGATACCTGATGAGGAAAGTCAATACTTAGTCCTTTTTTAATGTAATTCTTAGGAAATAGCTGTGGATCTTCCAGATTGGCCAAACTATCCATTACGTCACCAAACTGTGCCTCTGTGGGTCTTTTCCCTGCTTTAAAATATTCTTTTAATTCTGTACTTGTTTTTTTTGCCATGATTAATTTAGTTTTGAATCCATCTCCTTCTTCAGAGAGATGATATAAAGTGTCAACTCTTCAATTTTCTGAAGTAATTTCATCTGGAAATCTCCTAAGGTAACACCATCTCTTGTTATTTCTTCTCCGGAAGGAATTTCCGGAAGGTGTTTATTTTCTTTTACAAAAGACTCCAGTTCACTGATGGTCGGCATTTGATAATCCGGTCTGATAGAAGATTGTCCGTCAAAATATTTTTGAAAAACATAATCAGCAGGAACATTGGTATCAACGATAACATCTTCAGCATGGATTTTTCCTTTTACAGCAAGCTTCTGATCAGGATTCTTTGTTCCTATTCCGACATTTCCATTAGGAGTGATTCTCATCGATTCGTTCATAACAACAGGTGAATTGATAGCGCTTTGTGCACTGGCACTTCCCAGGAACTTTATTCCTTCATTTCCCAGAGTAACCGCGTTTTTATAATTGGAAAAACTTCCGTTGCTTGATACCCATCCATAAGCTGTGGTAGATGATGCTTTTGCCCCGTAACTCATATAGGTTTCTGCCCCGCTTCTTAAAGAACCCCAGTTATTAAAAGATCCATTTTCATATCGTACGGCAAAAGCATTAACCCCTTCTGTTGCAGATCTGCTTCCTGCCAGTACTTCCCCCACTACATCTAGTTTTGTTGCGGGAGCTTCGGTTCCGATTCCTACATTTCCCCTAAGGAAAGTACGATCATCTCCCACGAAAAACTTAGCGATACTTCCACCATATTTTCCTATAAAATAATGATCAATCTGGTTATTGGTCCCCAACGCTCCGAAACCACCCAGATGCTGTGTATTATCAGGTGAGACAAAGTTATATCCTCTGGCCCACTGGGTAGTGTACCCAACAATTCCCACACCGCTTACTACATTAGACCCTGCATTCAACAAAATCCGTCCCTGAACATCTAAGGGAGCAAGTGGTTTCTTGGTACCTATTCCTACACTATCATTATAATTGACATAATGCTTATTCTGGCCGGTAAGGACGTTGGTATAAATATCAGACAATACTGCCTTATCAACTACAGCAGTTGAATTACAATGCTGTATCAATCTGATTGCATATACATTTCCAGACTGACGTGTATGATACAGCGTCAGTTTATATTGTGCAATAGTACTATCCCATACGATATCACTAAGATAAATATGATCTGTGATAGGTCCCGAAGCCTCTATAATTCTCGATAAAGGCTGATACCAGATACCTCCATTAGGATTAGCTCCTATGATAATTTGCTTTTTGATAACCCCTACAGTATTTTCGCTGTTCCAGGCACCTACAACATGTATTTCTATATTTCCATTAATGATAGTTCCCAGCAAGATGTCTACCGCCAAGTTACTTTCCAGATTGGGAAACTTAACAGATAAGTCTTTATGCTTAAAACTATTAGGAAATACGCTAGGGTCATCCAAATGTGCATAACTATCCAAAAGATCCCCAAACTGGTTCTCCGTAGGTCTTTTCCCTGCTTTAAAATATTCTTTTAATTGTGTAATTGTTCTTTTTGCCATGATTAATTAGGTTTTAAATCAATCTCTTTTTTCAAAGAGATGATATACAATGTTAGTTCTTCAATTTTCTGAAGTAGTTTAATTTGAAAATCTCCAACTGACAATCCACTGTCTGTCATTTCTTTAGCAGAAGGAATTTCCGGAAGGTGGCTTTTTTCAGAAATAAATTTTTCAAGATCGCCAATCTCTCTTAAGTTATAGTCTGATGCGAAAACATGATCTGCTGTAGGCGTAGCCGATACTACAAAATCTTTAGCTTCCACCTTGCCCTGAAAAGCTGCATTACCATTTCTATTAATAACAAGCTGCCTTCCTTCATTATATGATCCAGTTGATATAACAAACGTATCTGCATGTGCATTTCCAAAGAACCAATTGTTGGTACCATCCGATAATCTTGTTTGGATTCCTTGAATATACCCACCAAAATTTTCGCTTCTATCTAAATAAATAGTTGGTGAATAATCAAAAATTCTTTGGCTTCTGGATGTTACTTCACCGTACGTGTTAATATTTCCACCAAATGAACTTTGCTTATTTTCAGGATTAAATGTAACAACCCTGTTTTCGTACTGTCCTATATAATATTCGTTAATCTTATTCTGTACTCCCACAGCTCCAAAACCTCCTGTATTTTGAGTTCCATCGGATGAAACAAAATTATATCCTCTTGCCCACATGGTCTCATACCCTCTGATGGCAACTCCGCCTACAGCAGGAGAATCGATATCAAATAATATCCTTCCCTGAACATCCAGCGGAGCACCAGGATTTTTTGTTTTTATCCCTACATTCTCATTATAATGTACATAATGTTTCCGCTGTCCTGTAAGCGGATTTGTATAAATATCTGAAAGTATAGCTTTGTCGACAACCGCATTCGTTGTTGAATGATGAACCATCCTTACTGCATAGTCATTTCCCCGGGAGCTGGTATGATAAATTGTAATTTTATATTGTTTAATGACATCATCCCAAATAATATCACTGAGGTAAATATTATCTACAATTTCTCCTGAAGCCTCAATGATTCTTGATACAGGAGGTCTCCAGATATAATTATCATTAAAAGCTCCAATAACAATCTGTTTTTTTATCGTCCCTACACTATTCTGAAAATTGAAAAACCCAGCCACTTCAATTTCAATCCATCCATGAATGATCACATTTCCTAACAGTATGTCTATTGCCTGATCTGCCTGCTGCTCAGGAAAGACAAATCTCAGATTACTTTTTTCTTTATAATGAGGTGAAAATACATTGGCGTCATCCAAATGGGCAAAACTGTCTAAAACATCCCCAAATTGACTTTCGGTGGGTCTTTTCCCTGCTTTGAAATATTCTTTTAACTCCGGTATATCTTTTTTTGCCATGATTAATTTGATTTTAAAACATCAATCTCTTTTTTCATCGAGATCATGTATAGGGTTAATTCTTCAATTTTCTGAAGTAATTTGATTTGAAAATCTCCTACTGACAATCCACTGTCTGTCATTTCTTTAGCAGAAGGAATTTCCGGAAGGTGGCTTTTTTCAGAAATAAATTTTTCAAGTTCTCCGATCTCTCTTAAGTTATAGTCTGATGCGAAAACATGATCTGCTGTAGGCGTAGCCGACACTACAAAATCTTTAGCTTCTACCTTGCCCTGGACAGCAACATTACCGCTTTCTTTCCAGGTCAAAACATTGAATTCATTATCATCTTTCTTAATTCCTAAAGCACCTCCTGTCCAACCATAAAGAAAAGGGCCATCCAGCAAAGAGTTGTCACTGTTATACCTTTTATATTTCAAACCGTGAGATGAAGCATGTCCGGCTAATTGGATAGGAAATCCAGCTGCAATATTGACCCCTCCTACAACATCTAATTTAGCCAGAGGATTCACTGTACCAATTCCTACATTTCCATTAGGTCTTACGGTCATTTGAACATTTTGGCTTGTCACAAGATTGATAGACCCAAAATTTGGGTCATAAGAATTATCATTTTCTATATTAAAGTCAAAATAATCCCCATATCTTCTTCCTAAGCCTGAGAATCCAGAATTTAATTCCAGATTGGCTTTGCTATGGTAAGAAAGGCTCACAATATTACTTCCTCCGGTAGCACCGTTTGCAGTAAATTTAGCAATCGTCGAATTTTGATTCAACGAGTTTTCATGCACTACATTCAGCTTTGTCTCAGGATTTGCTGTTCCTATTCCAACATTTCCCTGTGCATTTACTTTCAGTCCTATTTTTGCTGTTTCTGCAGAATTCAGATTTCCCACCCAGACGTTCCACTCATTGGTCATGGGCTGAAGAGGAACAGCGGCAAGACTATTACCTCTGTTATCTATTTTTGTCCACACTTCATTTTTATTAACAGATCTTACTTTAATAAATACTTTTAATTTCTGATCCGTAGCTCCATAGGTACGCAATGCTCTCAGACGGAACCTGCAAATGCCACCATTGATATCGACGGTAAGATTATTATTTTCAGCACCGTCTACATAATTATTTTTATTAACCGTACCACTTTCTCTCCATATATCCGGATTTGCGTGAGAAACCGCAGTAATATGAGTCGCGGCACTGGCTGTATTATTTCGGGTGTATGCAATAGAAACTTCAAAAAAACCAGCTGCCCGGGCACTCGCCGGCTCAAACTGTAAAAACTCTATATAGTCTCCTACTTTATAATTGGCAGGAAATTCAACGGAAGTGGAATATTCTGATGATTCATCTGCATGTACATAACTGTCAATAAAATCTTCAAACTGGCTTTCAGTCGGTCTCTTTCCAGCTTTGAAATATTCTTTTAATTCTTGTTTATTTTTTTTTGCCATGATTATTTTGATTTTAACCTATCAATCTCTTTGTCCAGAGAAATAATATAGAGGGACATTTCTTCAATTTTCTGAAGCAGTTTGATCTGGAAATCTCCCACGGAAAGCCCATCAGCTGTCATCTCTTTAGCTGAAGGAATTTCAGGAAGATGATTATTTTCAGTAATAAATTTTCCAAGGTCTTTTATTCCCCTTAAATGATAATCTGAAGCAAACACATGATCTGCTGTAGGTGTTGCTGTGATGACCACATCTTTTGCTTCGATTTTACCATATAATGCCATATTACCGGCATCTGACAAGAATAATTTCGGACCATATGTTCCATCTGCAGAATAGCTCCAGAACTGAAGGCCATTCCCATAACCTCCTGTCATATTATAGAGTGCCCATCTGTTGGCTGTACCCGGAGCTGTTTTACTATGATTCTCTAAAAAAAGAGCTCCTCCCTCATTGCTGTTTATCTGAGATAGTATAGTTCCATGTACATCAAGCTTTTGTTGTGGGCTTTCTGTACCAATTCCTACATTTCCGTTTGGAACTATTCTCATAAGCTCTGACATTGCCACCGGTGAGTCCTGGGGTACTTGCAGATAATTAGAAGATAAAAATTTAATCCCTTCGTTACCAAGGGTTACAGCAGTCTTACATCCAGCGAAAGTACCATCACCTGAGACCCAACCATAAGCAGTCTGATTATCAGCTTTAGCACCATAGCTCATATAGGTTTCTGCACCACTTCTTAATGAGCCCCAGTTATTTACTGAGCCATTTTCATATCGTATAGCAAATGCATTGATTCCTTGTGTACCATCACCTTGGCCTGCAAAAACGGTTCCCCGTACATCTAATTTGGCCTTAGGATTATCTGTTCCTATACCTATATTTTCATTATAATGTACCGAGTGTTTCTTTTGTCCGATAAGTGGTTTATGATACACATCAGAAAGTCTCGCCTGGTCTACAAATGCTTTATCATAAGAAAACTGTGTGATTCTTATAGCATATGGATTCAGTCGGTTACTTGTATGGTAAATAGTTAGTTTATATTCATTTCTTGCTGAATCCCATACAATATCTCCAATGTAAATATTATATAAAATAGTTCCTTCCGCTTCTACAATTCTGGAAGTAGTGGGATACCAAAGATTTCCATCAGGATTAAGCCCGATCTCAAATTGTTTTTTTATAATACCAACACTTGTCTGATATGCAAATGTACCTGCAACTTCAATTACTAAACTTCCGTTCAGATAGTTATTTCCCAGAAGGACATCTATTGCCATATCGGCTTGTTGATCAGGAAATTCGAAATATAAATCTTTATGTTTATAGTTATCCGGGAAAATAGTTTTATCCTCTAAATTGGCATAGCTATCTATAAGATCACTAAACTGGCTTTCTGTAGGCCTTTTTCCAGCCTTAAAATATTCTTTTAAAGCCGTAATTACTTTTTTTGCCATAATTTGTTGTTTTTTGATGATTATTCTTTCCTTTTATTGGCGTAACAGGAAAGGTTTTAATTTATTTAAGCCAAAACTTCTACAGCAAACTGTCCAAGATTAATTACTTTTACATTCCCTGTGATATAGATGTTCATGTATTTCATTGGCTCTATTACAACCGCTGAACTTCCTTTTATCTGAAGTTTAATCAAAGAAGAAGTGGATAGATTGATAATTTTAATTTCCTGTTGAGAATATACTTCCGTTATATTACAAATCATATCGGACGGCTGATTACCTGTAACAGTAATGAACTCTGTTTCATCGTTTAGCTCCAGATAAAATGCTGAATCAATTTCATACTCTTTCTTAATAGGTATACTCGTTTCCCTGACCGGTGCTGAGGATATTTCAGCTGATGACATTTTAGCTTTGGATGCCGAAGCTAGCTGGGTAATCACCCAATCTCTTGATGCAAGTTGTCTCCATGCTCCTTTACCATCACCGGATTGAAACCACAGATTATCTGAGTTATCCCTGGCTCCAAGTAATCTCGTTGAAACAGCTGTATTACCAAAAGAGATCAATCCACCTGCCTGTGTGTAAGGTAAATTGGGAGATCCCGAGCTCACTGCTGCAACATACGTTCCTACCGGTACTGCTAACATATCGTTTTGATAAGGTAACGCACTAACCGGAGTAGCATGATTTATGGGCATATATTTTCCTGCGTGATTTCCCCAGCCATAAGCTGCATTCCATTGGTCAGAACTTCCATTATTTAAAGTACTGATCACTCCTGTGCCTGATATCTTTACCAATTCAATAAGTGATACTGCTGAACCATTTGTTGTACTGTTATTCGCTCTGTTAAATGAAAAACCTTTATGATTATTAACTGTGAAAGCCCAGGAATTCAAAGAGGCTCTTGGCTGAATAAAATCTGTTCCGTTAAACTGAAGATTATGTGCCATCCATATACCATAACCAGGGGTATTAACTCCTGAAACATTGGTATGAAAAACAGATGATCCTGTGGTTGTTTGAGATCCAAAAAGTACGTTATAATTATCTACATATTGAGTTCCGTTCGCATTAACGATAACTTGATTGGTGGTAACCGTATCTCCTGCAGGTCTTAAAAATATTCCACTTGTTCCACTATTGGATCCTGCCGATAATATGGTGTTAGCACTGTCTGCTCTTAGTTTATTAACATTTAGATGCTGAACCTGCAACGAACCCTGATAGGTATTCAGGCCACCGGCAAAGGTTACATCTCCTCTTACATACGCATTTCCTATTACATCTAATGCATATCCGGTAGTTGGAATTACGGCAGCACTTCCTCCTATGGCGACTCTCTGATCCGGAGTCCATCTGATGGCATTTTTCCCATTATAGGCAATTCCACCAATAAATCCCCAATTCATCGTTACCGATCCAGTATTGGTTACCGCTCCATAATATCCAAAACTGTCAACATCTCCATTAGAACCTGTCAGTTTTGTAAAATATCTGGAAAAATTACTATTAACCGATACATCTGATAAATCCCTGGAAATCCACGTTGTACTTGTATTCCCTAAACTTAAGACTCCTGACATTTTTCCTCCCGATAGCGGCAAATAAGCATTAGGATTAAAAGCATCCATATGCACATAGCTATCAATCAAATCACTAAACTGGCTTTCTGTTGGTCTTTTTCCTGCTCTAAAATATTCTTTTAAAGCAGCTATTGTTTTTTTTGCCATAATTTGTTGTTTGTTGATGATCAGTTCCTCCTCACCGAATAGGAAAGGAGGAACTTTTTTCATCTTATTAATACATAGGATTTAGTTAGGGTCTTACAATGAATGTTCCCTGTAAGATCATTCCGTCTGTTCCGTCATGTGAAATACCTCCGATATCCGTCCAGGTTTCTTCTTTATAGATCGTAAGGATTTTTTCTTCGGTACTGAACATATTGGAAGTATTCTGAGATACCATTTTGAAATGATGGTAAAGTACTCTTCCTTCTGCATCCTTAATTTTCATAGGGTCCAGTCCTAATTTTTCAACAGGAAGGAAAAACTCGTTTCCTGTCATATCAAATGCTTCCTTAAAGAACCATTCTTCTTTATTAGTTGCCGGATTATTACCGTACAGATACAATTTTGCTTTTGAAGTATCTTTTTCATCTGTATCTATTCTGGCCATTTCTTTCCAGTTCCCCTGAGGGCTCATTTTATAAAGGTGATATTTCCCTTTATAGCAAACCTGATCCCAGGACAGAATCACCCAATTGATCACATCAGAGTCTACCGGCTCGGAATGATATCTCAATACTGGTGCTGGAGGGTTATAATTTTCTACCAGCATCGTTACCGTAGTTTTTGAAGGTAACGACGGAGCCTGTTCCTGTACATTTTTAGTCGCCGGAGGTGAAACAGCATAATTTGTGGTTGTGTACTCTACTTTTCTTGAAGCAACGACACGATAGAAAAGAGGATCACCATAAGGTTTTTCATCCAGATCTTCAAATTCATCATACACTGTCCATGATCCGTTTACAGGATTCACTTCTACATCAGTAATCTTCACTGTCTTAATGTGTTTCATACTTAATATTGAATCTGCATCCAGTTTATTGGTTGCCCTGTACACCGAAATCTCATTGATCTTGTGTACATCTGTATAAGAATTGACCTCAATTCTTACTTTGGCAGAGATTCCTAATGTTGCATTGTCTACAACCGGCAATAAGCTTAAGATCTTTGGTGGTTCAGCAGGGTTGGTATTCACCAGTTTAATGGGTCCCTGGAATTTACTGAATTCGCTCATCTGCATCTGATTTCCTAATTCTCTTACTCCATAGAAGTAGAAGTTATCCGAGGCCCCGTCAAGGGTAAAATCGGTAAACAATGTCGAATGTTCAGGAGTTTCGCTATATATTGCTGCCATTGGAGCCATATCAAAATCCGGGTCAGTGATAGGTAATAAGTACCCTGAAGCATCCCTGATATTTTGTTTTTTATTTTTAGGTCTGTGCCCTGAGAGGTTAGTGAAATCAAACTTTTCAATCTGCTGATAGATAATCGGAACTTCTGTAAGTGGCAGGAAGCAATTGGTAATCGCTTCTTTGATAAAATGTCCTAATCGTAATGAACCAGCCTGATTCGGAACCGCGTCAATTACAGTATAGCTAATCGGATACTCTCCTCTTTTCCACTTTAATAGATCCAATGGTTGAGAATATCCACTTTGTCCCGCCATCAGACTAAAATGTTCATTATGCTCTTCAATAAAATAATTAATAGCATCAAAGAAAATCTTACTATCGGGGATAGGCATTCTAAACTTTGCTAGTCCTTTTGGTGGAAACTGTGTATAATATTGACTCGATGTAGCTGTCAAGAAATCAAAATCTACAAAGTTCATCCATCTGTCATTAAAAAATAATTCTTCTGTCCCCCCAACATAATCAAGACCTATTTTTATTTTCTCAATCGTTTTTGGTTCATATAGAGCAGCCAATAAAACGGTATTATTCGCTCTGAAAAACTGTACGGAATACGGTTTATGATTATATTTGGTAATAAAGCTATAGGTAGACTTTCCAAATTTATCCGGTCTTGTTGCATATTTAGATCCTGTAGGCCTTTGTGGTTGGTCAGGTTCTACAATTCTATTGGCAAACATCACAGCTGGAACACTAAATTTAGATTTATACTGAACTCCCTGCATATCCACATTGTCATAATCTACACTCTTAAATCCAAAGATCGAATATCTTACATCTACACCTTCTGGTGGTAATACAGCTTCTTCTATTAAGTTATTGGCTGGATTTTTATACAGATAAATTCTGTACGAAGGGTAATAATTCACAGAGATATTTTTTCCCATAAATGGATCGGTAAGACGCGGAGCTGGCGGTGGCGGTGGCGGCGTCGGCAATGAGCTTATATCATTGGGATCATAAGTAAATATTGGTAAATGGGTATTATCATCTTCAAAAATTCTGAAATTTTCATCATAAACATAAAGTACAAGATCCTGATTTTTTCCAATGTTTTCGGTTTTTACCACTTTAAAAATTGATCTCGATTCTTTAGGCAAACCACCATTGTAATTTTCTCTGGTGAATAGCCTAACAATACCATTCATCCATTCTACAGAATCAGCATTATCTAAAAACTGCGTATGCTCTGCCATTTGGAATCCTGGAAATGTTATTTTATAGACTCCTCTATGAACCTTACAGCCATAAGCCGGGTTATCAATAACCTCATTTTTTTTATTTTGATATTTATCCAAGAGTTCATAATGCAATTCTATGTTGGCCGCTTTCCAGAACCCCCTGCTTTTTTCAAGGAATCTCTGAACAGATCCGTCCGATTGCTGTGTATGAATAATCTCTCTGTGAATTCCCCAATCATTGGTTCCAATCTTCACTTTCAATGAGTTCGGATTTTTCACTCCCCAGGTTGATGTATTCTGCATATTCTCCGTAGCACTGAACAATCCTTCAGTCCCGGGACTGAATGTAGGCAGTACCAGACTGCTCTGGTCAATTACCGGTGACGTTCCTGAAATAATAGCCGCACTTGGTGCTTTTTTGAACACGGTAAATTTCAATCCCGAGGGCTCCACTTCGATCCCGTTAATGATATAATTTACAGAATCCAATAAGAAAATTCCTCCGATAAAATCATTAATGGTAGTTCCTGCCGGAATTTCTGATTTTAAAATATGGGTTGGAATGGAAGGCTGAGCAGGTGTGGCTGATCCTGAAGGAATAGTTCCTCCTGAACTTGGAAGAGTATAATCTGCTGTTCTGATATCCGCCAGAAGCTGGTTAACAGGATGGTGCGCTATGTTTATTACTTTTGCAGAAATTTCCTTCATGGTATAATTTCTGTAGAAGATCTCCACTTCATCTGCCATTACTTCTTTATCATCCGGGAAAATCGTATTCGGATCCAGATAATAATCATCTGGCAATGTAGAGTCAAATGAAATAGGATATACGATTTCATCCTGATAAATATGATGATCAAAACCAAGTCTTACCAATGTCTTATCTGTACCTGCAATCACGTTTCTGCGGTCCTGCTCTCCCTGAGAAGTTAAAGTTACAGGATATTCTTTCTGAATAAGAAAAGCTGTAGTGGCTGTAGGAGGTAATAACCTGTTGTTAGGTTTAATCTTCGTATCAATTGACAGTTCTTCTCCACCAATCTGTGCTCTTGAGAACCAGTTGATCCCATATCCTTTATAAAAATAGGTTCCGCTCTTATCCTGCTTATGCATATACAGTGGTGCATAGGTATCCGGAATCTGAAGAGGTAATGTTTCCCAAGAATTAGCTGCATTCGCTGAGTTATCTACATTCAGATATTTGGTGTCGTGGCACAACTCCGGTTTAATCCAGATATAATCATCTGTTTTACCAGGTTCTACGACGCGATACTCCAAACCTCCGTATACAGGAAATGTGAATGAAGATGCATCAAATTTTTCATACAACCCCATAAATGCAGGGTTTACTTCGAGTTCAGGAACCTGTTGATTATAAATACTGATATAACGGTATTTTCCATTATGAGAATAACCTTCTGCATCGTATAAACCTGCAGACTGTGGATTACCAGAGTCCATTCCCTTATTCAGTTTCATCAGCTTTACCGGCAATGAAAGCCTTTCGATTTCAGTAGAAACAGGAAGAGACATTGAAAGTAACTGATACGTTTTATCATCCGAATTGATATCCAGGTCTTTATTGGTATAATATTCTGTGATATAAATATATTCGTTTCCGAAAACTTCATCCTTGATATCAAGATATCCTAATCCCAGCATTCTTGCCACATGATAATCCAGAGCGGCAATATTTAAAATATCCAGATTGGAAACCTGCATATCCCCTTCCTGAGGAAGATTCGTACTAATATCAACCACCTGTTGTGAACCGGTAGGCGAAAGATTAATTGAAATCGTTTCATTCCCTTTTGGATTCGGCTGATCATTACTCAGCTCTACATATCTCTTAACTACCGTCTGAATATCTCTGTCTAAAGGCCCAATAGATGGATGTTCCCATTTTTTATGATAATTTTCAACATTGACATGAGCTTCATCATTGTATCTCAACCAAGCTCCATGAACAGGATTCTCCTTAGGTAAAGGATCTAACCTCTCCAAAGCCAAGTCTCTCTCATCGGTAAGAGCAAACTCTCCCATCAATTTCCATGCATTTGCCTGGTTTCTGCTGATAATAAAATCTGAATAGAATTCGAATTTAACCCCTGCAACCATACATTTATCTGCTCTAAAACGCAATGTTTTCCCGTTCTCAGCATTAAAATATGTTTCTGAAACTTCATTACCGTAACGGTATGATCTGTAAGCAAGTTGCTGTTGGGTAAAGTTATTAGGTTCTGCAAGAGAAAGAGCTTCAAATTCCACAATTGAATCTGACTGTTGATCAACCACATCCAGTTCTGCAGCAAAGAAGATATCTGTCTTACAAAGAACTTCCACAATCTCATTACCATATAGCTGCATGAATTTAAGTGGATCAACCATCGGATTGACAGAC
This sequence comes from Chryseobacterium sp. KMC2, assembly GCF_016756935.1. NCBI lineage: Bacteria > Pseudomonadati > Bacteroidota > Flavobacteriia > Flavobacteriales > Weeksellaceae > Chryseobacterium > Chryseobacterium sp. KMC2. The sequence goes on along the minus strand of NZ_JAESIT010000005.1, from coordinate 253,554 downwards.
TGTCTTACCTGTGCGTATTTTGTTTTATTTTTGAAATAGACATAAAAAATTCTATTGTCATTATTAAACTTATACATCCACATCTTCTTACTTTCATCAATAAGCTGAGGAGCCTGTTTAAAGTCTAGGGTAAAAATTTCCTTTGTATAAAGGGTTCTGTATACTTTTACAAAGTCATCAGGTTTGTTGAAATTATTTTTAGTAGATGCCAGTTTCCCTTTAGGAAGGTGATTTTCTCCTAATTTTCCTCCGAATCCCCATCTCAGGTGAATTCCTTTTGTACTGTCGTCTCCTTTGGATCCGGCAGCCTGAAGATATAAATTAGGGGTTTGCAATCCTGAAAATTCATTGAAAGTAACTGTCGTTCCATCACCTCCATCTGAACCACACGCATTTGTATTGGTATAAGGTTTATCGGTAATATTAAAATTGATATCCTCTTCCTTAACATTTACTGTGGAATAACCATAAGGGGCCTTTTCTGTCTGAAGATCTTTTTTTGACAATTGGAAATTACTGATCGGCGAAGTGTTACAAGTATTAATTGTATTGGCAACAAGCCCTGTATAATAAGAGTTATACAAACCTCTAACTGTTACCTCATTACCTACAATCTGATCAATCACAAATTCTTTACCTTCTGATTTTTTCACCCATTGAGGAATATAATCATAAGAAGAGAAACAAAACTTCTGACCAGCACCTGTACGGGCATAGAAAAAGTCTTTTCCATAGGTAAATGTTACCAGTTGACCTTCCCAGGCTTCATATAAAAATACTTTTTTATCAGCTCCCAACAAAACAGGAGTTGTATTTAACTTACCGGACATATGCAGCTGATATCCGCCTTGAGTAAGGCGGCAATGCACTCCATTCAGAACAATAGGAGTTCCACCGGCTGATACATAATCAGCAGTGAGTACCGGTGCACTAACCTGCCCATATAATGATACTCCACGTTTTACTCCATTAAGGGTTTCATTGGCGCTTATATGAACTATTTCACTGTAGGTACTGATTCCGGTAACTTCCAGGGTTGCCCCTGGAGTACCGTTATTAATAATATCTGTTCTTGACTCTATTTTTCCGTCCCAGCCTAACAGAAGAGTTCCGCTGGTCTTTGTGTTTACATTATAAAAAGTAAGATAAACCATTGAATCGATAAATATATCAGCATAAATGCGTTTTTCATCGGTTTCAATCGATGGAAAACTTTTACACCATAGTATTTCTCCATTTCCTTTGATTCTCATCACAACAGGAGTTTTATAGGAGGTCATTCCCAAAACCGCAAACTCACCGTTTGTAAATGGCATTACCTTGATAAATTTGGTATCTCCTCCCAGAAGAGAAGTAAACACTTTATTCCATTTCAGGCTACCGCTTTCATCCAGAACTGTAATCAATCCTGATGTGTCCATCGCTCCCACCTGCATTACATTTCCCTGGTTTTTCGTAGAAGAATTGATTCCTGAATTGGCACTGGAATTGAAATAATTATGATATTTAAAAAAACTCATTTTAGATTTAATTAATTGTTTAGTTGTAATTCATTGATTGTTACTGGCAATCCCTGTTTAGCGTATTTTACTCCATCCCAGGTCTTATAGATAAATTCCAGTTTTAATTTTGGATCTCTGATCTTTTTGCTCTTGTGCATCACTAAAATCTGAGAATAATCTTTAGCATAGATTACTTTGAAATTGTCATCATTATTACCCGCAGCGTTAAGAACCTTAAAGCAGTCTGCCATATCATCCAATGGAATTTTAGGATCATTGAATGGTTCCGGATTTCTGATCAGTAAGGCAACTACGTCATTATTGGTATTGACAATCTTGACAAATTCTGTATTGGTAGGTGGATTTAATGGTTTTAATCCCATCACACCTTCAAATGCACGGTCAAATACTTCTGAATAGGTATTGGCAAGCCCTTTTAAATATGGGTTTTCGGTACCTTTTGAAGCTAATATATAAAGGTCGTCCAGCTGCTGTTGCTTAAGATCTGCTTTCACTTCATATATTGCATCCTTCTGTCCTATTACGACAAGTCCTTTATCATCATATTCTTTCAGCTTATAACTTTCCACCTGTTCTTTAAAGTCTTTATATCTTGAAGTTCTAAATACAAACTCGTGGATCTTCTGGTTTTCTTCATATACCTTATCAGGTTTTCCCGGTACCGGTGTAATCTGTGGTTTATAATGTCCGTCTCCATCATCGTCAAAGGCATTGTATACAATAGCGGTATATAATTTTTCCGGATTCAGATTCGTGAGCTCAACTGAATATTTATATGATTTTGGCACAACAGGGTCTCCGAGATCAATGTCACAAGCCATGCCTGTGTTCCCCTGATTCACATGGTTCACATAGTTAAGCATCTGCTGGATTCCCAACGGTAAGTTTGGATCATCTTCGGCCCAGCTTTCCTGAGTTACCGGTACTGTTTCCTGCGTTGTCCAGTTCTGAGGTAAAGGATATTCAAGACTAACATTAGTTACAGGATCTTTAATCATAATATTAATACTTCCAATGATCTCCTTAACTCCCATTCCTGTATGGGCAGGCCATGTCTTAAGCATATTGTAGATATAAGGCTTGGTAAAGAAAAATTCTATTTTACACTGCTCATTACCATAGAATAATGGTTTTGCCATCAGAAGATCTCCGTCTGCATTCGGATATGATTTTTTCATATCGATATATGATTTCAGAGTGGTAATTGGGTATTCATCTGCATTTTTCTTCTTATCTGTCAGATTTCCATTGGCATCTTTAAGGTATTCGATATATTTCTCATTTTTCTTTTCAAAATGTCCGATAGGCCCTGCTGTTTTAAAGGCAAAGTAATAGTCAATAATCTTTGGTGTATCTCCGTTCACATTATCTTTCAGTTTAAGATTGATGTAATAGACACTGTTAGGTCTCCAAACCGGCTGTATCACTTTACTCATCGCTTCCTGCATCAGTCCCATATCTGCCTGTATGGCTGGTTGTGACGGAATCGTCTGCTGATATTCGTAGTCTGTAACAGTCATCCAGTTCACTCTATGGAATAAAGTATAGCATTGGGTAACTGTATTTCCACTATCATCGTCATCACCACATCCACAGTTTCCAAGATTAAAGATAATTTCACGAATCTGTTCTGTTAACTGGAGTGCTCCTGATAATGTGGATCCTTCAGTATTAAGATAGTCAGTCAGTTTCTTTAAATGTGCTCTTACATATCCAATACCCTGAACCAGGTTATATTGTGGGAACTCTTTATCAAAACTATTGATCGCATCGATGAAGATTAAGAAACACTTCATATTATACCTCAGTTCGCTTACATCATCTACTCCATGATATTGAACACACTGTTTAAGATTATACATAAGCCCTGCAAGGAAATCACAAAGTCTCACATCTTTTGTACAAGGTTCCGGTTTTGCATCACAACCGCAATCAGGGGTAAACTTCAGATTAAGAGGCTTCTGAGTGGTCTTACTCACTTTAATGATCGCTACTTTGTTGGTTCTCTCTTTCGGATAATCACTTGAATAGCAGATATCAATACCATCGGCTTTGTCTGTAATTTTCGAGACAACACTATTATGCTTGATAAATTGAGCAAGAGGGCTGTCAGGTAAAAACAAGAAGATCACAGAATGGGTATTAAAGTCAACATATGGCGGAGTATCTCCTGTTACCATCATATATTGTGTTTCATAATCTGCCCACTTAGTGGCTACGTTAGACAGTCCAAAGTTTACAATACCTGATCCGAAAGCACCGTTATATCCATTTTCAACATGCATCACATCAAAGTCCAGTTCGTTGCACTGAGCAGTGGTACATCCTCCGGCTTTCAATTCCTTCATTATTTCGACAAGCTTATCGTATTCAGCCTGTTGCGTTGGAGAAAGAACTACGCTGGATACCTCACCTGTCGTGTTGGCTGTAGCATTCGCCCAAATCAGATCTATTTGTGCATTGATATCATCAATCTCCTGCTGATTGGCGTTGTATGGAATAATTTCAATCTTACTTACATACTGTCCTCCGAAATTAGCTGCATCATACATCAGTTCTGCTCCTAATTCTGCTTTTGTCTTCGTTACCTCATCAATTAAAGCATAGTTCTGATAAATGGCAGTAGAGAATACATCTTTATAATATCTGATCGTCACCGTACTTGCCATTGTAGAAAGTAATAATCTTACTTTAGCAGAGGCTTCCGGAAGAAGAACAACCATGGTATTTCCATTGGTGATCTTCAATGACTTCGCATAATTATGTGGATTGGAAGCATTCGAAACCGCCATATAATCCGTAGCATCTGATACCGTTCCTAAGAGATTGTAATAAGCTCCATTAATGAAGTTAAACGGTGCTCCCGCCGGCTGGTAATATACCGTTCCTACTGTTTTATCCAGTACATTAGACTCATGCCATACAGGCTCAGTTTGTGTACAGAATAATGAAGAAGCCGTAATTCCATACTGTTCAGGAATAAACCATCCCGGCTGTGCAGAATCCAAGAATGAGAATGGTGTAGACGCCAAAATTCTGATCGTGTCATACTTATCATTGATTTTCTGCCAGAATCCTAATTTGAATTTATCAATATTAGCGATGCTGTTTGCTTCATCGTTAGTCAATACTGCCCTGTAAGGATTATATTTTTTCCATTCCCACTCATCATTATTAGGGATAGTATTCTTTTTAGCAAGAATTTTAATCTCTACATCTTCAATGGAATACTGGTGTTTCACCTGACGAAGTACATGTCCTCCCGGCTGAGTTTTCTGAGGTGGGATAAGATCTGTAAATTCAGTCGCTCCACTGGTATGTCCTCCAATTTTCTCACCTGCAACCGGCGTTGGAATAAGTCCTTTTTCAATTTTAATATCGATATAGGTATCCAATGGGATTGTTGGTAGTTTATCATCATCTTTAATGGATGGTTCCGGCGCATTGAAAACCTGAACGACAGGAAGGTCAAATGTCTCGTTGGTCAACATATGAACCCCTTTCACGGCATTTTTCAATCGCTCTTCTTTCGGATAATCAATCCCTGGTGGGTCTGATTTGTAGGTAAGAGGTGGAACAGCACTTGTATCTACTTGATTCTCTCCTTTCTCCCATTTAATACTTAAATGAACTTTAAGCTTAATTTTAAAGATCGCCAGTTTGATCTTGAGTTCGAATTTAAATTCTGCCAGGATCAGGAACGGGAATATAAGTTCCACTCTGAAATAGATCGAGATAAATAAGGCAACACTTACAATATAAAGGTTGATCTCTGCTCCTCCTTCCACGTAAATGTATCCTCCTACCTGAGGTCTTTCGAAACTGATATGGGCTCCTACTTCAATAGCGGCAAAAACTTTTACAATAATCAGGTTCAGGTTAAAATCTACCCTTGCTCCGGCTTCAATTCCCTTGGCGGCAATCATCAGATAAGATTCAGCCTTGATATTCACAGAATCTTTAAACAGGCTGGCCCTGATTGGTTTATCCCTTGTTCCGAAGTTGACATACCATGGTCTTTGATTTTTAAAGAAGAAGCCCATCTGCACTTCAGCCTTAATGTCAATGAATGACCCATTATTTTTGTTAAGCTGGAAGTTACCTCCTGCTCCAATTTCAAGTGAATTGTCACCTACGATAACGAATGCATAGAATGGCGGAACTTTAGGGTCATCTTCGGTAAGTCCGAGACGCTCACTGATGATCGTTAATCCGGCATCAATGGCGAACATACTCGGTACTGAAAGCAATACCATGGCACGTAATGAGGCAAGACGTCCGTCTAAGGTAGCCAGGGAAGCCCCTGCTCCAAAGGAGAATGGTGCGCTATACTCCTGGGTAAACTGAGGTCCGATAAATTTATCCGTATTGATTCCTCGCTGCGGATGTACATAATAGTCGTACCAGGTATCATTTTCTGTCATTCCGATAGCCTTCTTATGGGCCACATATCGGTATCCAATAAGTCCTCTGAACCCGAAAATACCAAATGAGCCTAACGGAATCACAAACGGAAGTTCAACGCTTGCGTCCACCAGGAATCCAGGATATTTTGGATCAAAAGCCATTTCTGCAGAACCTGAAATATTCATTTTCGGCAACTGAAGGGAAACTTTTCCTCTGTATTCTGTAGATTTTCCTGGTTCCGGAATCGTAAGGGCTCCTTTGATAATGGCTACTGCAGCACTTGCACTTGCTGTTCCCGGAATCACAAGGTCTACTTCAAGAGTCGAAATATGGAAATAAGAATCTTTATATAATTCTTCATCGCCTCCATATTTCTCAACCATCTCATCATTATCAGCGGTATAATAGAATTTAACCCCGTTTCCTCTTACATCAAGACCTAATGGGTTGATATTGATTCCACCATCAAATCCGATATAATTATAAGTACGCATTTTATCCTTATACATTCGCTGTATAGTCCCTATATGGATAGCTGTTACTGCCATACGTACAGGTCCTAAATTCAGGTGAAGGTTGATCGGAATGATAGAACTTCCACCGGCAATTTCAAATTTACCGCTGGCGTAATAGCGGACTGCCGGCAGATCAATTCCTTCTTCTCCTAAGAGTTTTTCTCCAAATGAACCTGTAGGGAAGGTAATTTTAGTATCTGCTTCAATAAAGAAGTTGTCATTTTTCTTACCAATTTCTATTCTTTGTAAGTTGAAGGTAAGGATATCGAAAAGGTTCAGTGGAAGACCAAATGGAAGGAAGGCAGCAGAAAGCTTGAAATTCTCTTTACTTTCCCATTCTCCGTTCACTTTAATAATCAGGTCTGTAGTACCATCATACAATTTAAATTTCTTGATTTTCAACCCCGCTTCCAGTGATGAACGCACGACCTGTCCCTGGTGGAAATCAATATCAAAATGGCTGAATCCTAATTCCCATGCTTTTTCAGGGTCTTTTCCAAGGTCGAACCATAATGTACGGTCTTTCTCGCCAAGACTGTCTAGTGATAGGCTAGCCAGGAATTTATAATAATCTTCTTCTTTCTGAAATTCCCTGTAATCTCCAGCCGCTGTTGTCAGTCCCATCGGATATACAAACTTAAGCTGAGACGGAGAGTCCAGTCCGTTCATAAAGGTAATCAGTGCACCTTTATCGGCAATGGCATGTTCTGTGGAATCAGACATTGATTTTACTTTTAGATTTTGATATCTAAGCGTAAAAAATTCACTGAAATAGTCTACAACTTGTGTTTGTGTTCCTACCGTTTTAACAGCATAGGTAGGCTTAATGGAAATATTTCCGGAGAGTCCTCCTGTTCCGATCAACATATGGTTTGCTGAAATACCAATGGTCTGCTTTTTGTCTGATGCAGGATCTTTCTTTTTAAACCATTTTTTCGGAAGGAAGATTTCTGTATATTCCATATATACACCCATAAATTCCTTGGGTCTTCCGTCTGCGTCAGCTTCGGCAATATTTTCTGTTTTACTCAGGTCAATCTTCAGATTGTGAATATCGATCACAAAACCTGTATTTCCAATCTGAGCAGGATGGTTCATATTCAGAACCAGGTCCATATTATATCCAAAACCTTTCTCCGTATCGGCATAAAATAAAGCTTCTCCGAAACTCATGCTTACTTTCTCATTTTCATCCTCTATAACTTCCAAAGGAGCAGTCGGGTGCTTGAGCGGATTTACCGGTTTTAAAATACTTCTTGGAAATTCGATGGCTGCGGACAACATTAAGGTTGCCTTAAATTTCGGAATAGCGACCTCTTTAATGAACTCGTCAATATCCTGCGGCATTAAAGCTTTGAAAAAGGTTTTTACTTTTTCTGCTGTATCCTGAAGGTTATTGGAAAGCAAGTAGGTTGCAAAAGCAACTAATGAAGCATACTTTCCTGCTGATTTATTAAAAATATCCTGTACCACATCTGTAACTGTTGTAGCATCGGATGGTAATGTAAGCCCCAAACTATGTGAGTCATTAATATCCTTCACAAACTGCATCAGAGGCGTGATATTCTGATTAGCAGGAGAGACAAATGTATTCACAAAGTGCGCGATGGCCTGTTCTTCCGTTACGTTAAGCACTCTCAGTGCTACCTCGAAGATCTGCTGAGGTTCAAAGGAAAAGTTTCCTAAGCTGAAGTAGCGTAAATACGCCAGAATCTTCCATTGGTATTCAACAGTAATCGGAAATGCGGAGATGGCAGTGTCATCTGTTCCGTTCAGGACTAATGAAATCCCGGTCCCGGGAATTTCAATATCGATTCTCTTCGAAACGACAGATAAACTGTAAAACGCCGAATCTCCTTTCGGCCCTTTACTATATTGTAAATCTTTATAATAGATTTTATCGAGGAGGTTCGTAATCCCCGGTTTTAAGAATCCCAGAATGTCCGGGATGTCGTCTTGTGTAACCACAGAGGATAACCTCGGGTAATACCTGTGTGTTACCGGTGTTTGATTTGACATAAAAATAATTTTGTGTTTGGGTGAGTGGAAGGCTTTCGTTTAGGCAAACAAAAGCCTTATTAAGTAGGGTTTACTTAATTTCTCGTGGGGTAAAATGTTTTAGATAAGATAGCTAAGTTTAAAATTTACTAAATTTTATAACTTATCAAACGTATTATTCCATTTCTCTAAATTCTTTCCACATATCTTGTATTTTTTCTGAATTGGGAATCCCTTTATCTGCCAATCGTTCACAGTTATTATCAAGATAGTTGAGAAACTCATCATCAAATGATGGTAGATAATTTTTAGTAAAATCTAAATCTTTAAAAATAACCTGACCATTTATTTCAATTGACTTCATTTCTCCTCTTCTTATATTATTCCCTCTCTTTAAAATCTTAATAACTGGTTCATAAGGATCAGGTAAATCCTTATATTTATTAAACTGAGGATATTCTTTAAATAATTCCCAACAAATATATCCATATAGAATTGGTATATCTAACCCTTTATTGTCTACATAAAACATACCTATATCAAACGTTTTCCTAAAATCCTCTAAAGTAATAACTGAATCTAATAAATGTGAATCAACAAAATGAACAATATTATGAGCCTCATCCAATCTGTACATAAAAAACCATTTTTCACCCATGTTAAGCTTTTCATACCAAACATGCATTCTTTTTAAATATTCTTTAAATAATAATACACTTGCTGTGTTTACTTTATTATTTGTGATATTTTTATTCTCTAAAAATTCTTGTAGTATTTTATTAAATTGATCTTGCATTATTAATTATTTTAATTTGTTAATCTCTATTAATTGGCTCACTATAAGATCCAAATTTGATAAGTCATCATTCGGTAAAGCAGCATTTGTTAATTTCCCTAAATTATAATACTCATACTTATAAGAGTTATTCATATTAATGCTTTCAAAATGAGCCCCTGTATCGTAAGATAGCATATGGTCCGCATTTATAAAACTTCTAAAATTCATCCCTTTTTCCATAAGTCTAGATTCTATATATTCATGAGCTATCAACCATTTAAATTTTATAATTTCTATATTTGAAATATCTTTTAAGGGAAGATCAACAAATTTAAGCCAATCTTCACAATCAGTCGTTGATCTTTCAAATCGTCCAAGTTGTAAACCTTCCTTCGGGTTAAGAATAAAATGTTCATCAATAAAAAAATGTTTTTTCGCTCTCTGAATTATATGTTCAGATATATTTAATTTATTTGCAATAACACTTACATCATCAATACGATTTGCTATTGGAATTGCCATGTCTATTCCAGCATTAATATAAGGAAGCTCAATTGGATCCAATAAGTCTATGACATATTTATACCCATTTCTTACATATGCATTTGTTATTGGTTTATTGAACAATATAGATATCTCATTATAATTTTTATTTTTCAATAATGTTCTTAGTTCAAAATATTTCATCCAAATGTCTGCATTTTCTCCTAACAATTTTTGAGATATAGGAGTGTATCTGAAAAAAACTTCAAGAGATTCAGGATAATTTTTAATCCTATTAAAAGTTGTAGAATCTACATTTTTAAAGTTATTAAAAAAACTCCATCTTCTATCATATCCAGATGCTTCAAGAATTTTTTTGATTGGAATTTCTTTATAAAACCTTTCCATCAGATTAGTTTTTGAGATATCAGTAATGATAGCTATAGTATTACGATCAGACGAACCTACTGCCAGTAATTTTTTCCAGTTCGACACAGCAATAACTTCACCATTCACAACCTTTCCCATCTTAAGAAGATCTTCTTTCCCCAAATGAATAAAATCAAAATAAAAAGCAATTTTCTCCTTTTTTGTCAAAGCTTGAACTGCATTTAAGAGAGGTGCAGGATCAATTCCTGTACTTGGAACAAAAGTCATTGAAATTTTATCAACAATACTATCTAAGTATTTTTCTGTTTGTGCAAGAGATATCAGAAACTTTTTAGCATCGTCATTCAGAATAACAGTAACTTCTGGCAAGCCTAACATACCCAAAATGACGTCAGCTTCTTTTACAGCCTTCCCTTGTGCTATTAATGATCCGAAACCTGTCCCTAGCATTACCAAAAATGCTAAATTTCTCATTCTTTCGTAAAATTCCTGGTCTTTGGGATTATTGGAGGTTTCACTCAGATAAGTTGCAAAATTTGCAAATGTAGATGCAATGAAAGATATCTGTTCAGATGTATTTACAATATTCCATAATCTGACTACATTGGTTGCATTTTTATAAAGATTTGGATTTAAAAGGATTTTCCCTGATTCTGATAAATACTTAAGATATCTCACTTCCAATAATTCAGAAGCTCCTCCTGTCAAATACATCAATAAGAGATCAGAAGTAACCTGTACTCCCAGATTAATAAGAGCATTCGTATTTTTCTTTTCTTCAAGTTCTTTAAAATAAAAGAACATAAACGCAGGAACTCTTGGAAATTCAGGTATACAGAATTTTTCTTTTTTGTCTGATTCTACGTTCTGGTAACCCATAATAAATATCGGCTGATACAGATGATACCATAAATCAGTAACTTTGTCTTGAGTATTATAAATCCTTCCTTCATATTTTCTAATACGAATTTTTTCCTGATGAAATTCTTCGTCAACTTTATAATAATTAAATATGACATCTTGCCCTACTTCAATAGCCTCAAATTCCAAACTCTTATCTGTTGCAGGCTCTCCATTTTGTTTTTCAAAATAATATTTTCCCGGAGTTGTTAAAAAGAAACTATTTGGATTAAGTCCTTCTGAATTGGGTGTTACTCCAGCAGGAATATAGCTGGGATTATACTTAGAATAATTCCATATTGTAAATAGCGTATAAACCAATACCTTTCTACTTCTTTCCTTATTTCCTACCGGAATACCCAATACAGGAATGTCTATCTCAATAATATATTCAATAATTTTGTAATAAAGATTTTGAAAATTTAATAAATTTCCATTATTTTTCTTTAGAAGATAATTTAAAAAAGGATCTGCATCATCTGGATTTGCAAACGTTGAAATAACTTTTAAAATATTATTTTGGGTAAGCTCGCTTCCACTTTCTTTTGGTAATGAAGGCTTATTAAGAATATCAGCAACAAAGCCCAACCTTGTGTCATAGTCTAATAAACCAATTCCCGCAGTTGTAAGATGTTTTAATAAAATATTAATTCTCCTTTCATTATCTGCTTTATTTTTTTCCTGTTGAGTAGCCTGTCCCATAGCTCCTCCCGGTTGTATAATACCATCGTTAGTTATAGGTCTTCCATTAAAATCTAACGGATTATTGTGGCTATCATATCCAAAATATGTATTTTTATCAGCTCCTCTCAGCGAACTATAAAAACTTGACATCGAATTATAATAGGCTTCTGCAAACTCACAAGATTTACCATCAAAAATATAAGTAGGTTCTACCTGATCTATATATCCCCAATCTTTTAATAGCTCTCCAATGATCTGATCAATTTTCAAAAGGCTGTTATATTGTGAGCCGTCACCTTGTTGATATTTTTTGAAAACAGCTTGTTTAATAGTAGAAATATTTTCCTTTGAAATAATTCCAAAAATATCTCTACAAATAAGGTCTGCACGAAAGGCAATAAGTGTGATCGTTTTGGTATAACGTTGTTTCTTAATTGGCTCACTGTCAATAGCAGGAATATTCTTTTGATAAAATCTTCCTGATGGAGTTGGTAATAAATTTTCCGATCGGTCTAATACAAAATCCGTATATTTCTCCGGCGAAAAAAAGTCCATGTCAGGTTCTGTAACCGTTAAAAAGTATTTTTTTTGTTTATAATATTTAGCCGGTTCATTAAACTCTAGTCTATCTATTGTTATACTATCCGAGTTCTGCGCATACTCAAAATTATTATCAAACCAATTATCGCTCTGTAAAAATTTTTCCAGTGATAACTTAAAATTTTTATATTGTTCATATACTGTATTCAAACAAAATCCACCGAACTGTCCGAATTTATACTTTTTTTTATCTGTTAATAATGGTTTATCCGTATCCAGAATAAGTTCATAACCAATGTAAATATAGGTAAGAAAAGTAGTTGGACTTTTTTGAATTCTAAATTCGAGTACTTGCCCTTCTGGCGTTAATACAAATGTATTATTAGCTCCGGTCGGCAAAAGATTATATGATCCTCCATTTGGTGTTTTACCTTCTTTTCTTACAGCAATTCTGGTTGCTAAAAATAATGCTTCCATAATGTTATAAGATTTTTAAATTAATGGGTTCTGTGTTAATACTATTTGTAATTGGCAGCCATTTGCCATATTCCTCTGAACAAAAAACAAGACTATCTAAAGTTGTAACATATACAGGAGTATCAGGAAAAGCAATAGTGAGCTTTCCTTCTTGATCCTCTCCTAATACTGCCAGAAAATATTTTTTATACTCTATTCCTTCGGAAGATTGATAAAAAGCACTTTCATCTTCAAGTTCATTTTTAAAATAAAATTTTGGATTATTCAGAAGTTTATCTGAAATCAGAGTTTTAATTTTATTATTTTCATCTTCAGTGATTCCCAAAACTTTTTTACTTGGTAATGTCCCATTATCCATATATAATGATACTCCAGTAAATTGTACCCCATTCGCTCCTAAATATTTCTCTGTTTGCAAATAATATGGAAAAGCAAGTTGATAAAAATTATTTCTTTTATCACTATATGAAATTGTTCCACTATTAGAATTATCCTGATAAGCTGCTCTGCTTTCAAAAAAACCACCTACATTCTGGCGGATATTGTTCAACAAGGTTTCATAAGTAACTCTTGGCAAACTTTCTGTATCATTTTTCATGATCAGATCCTCAACCTTTTTAGTGGTCACCGTTGCAATGTCTTTTCTTCGTGTTTTACTTTCAAAATCAATCAATAATAAATTCTGATCAATTACATAAGCAAGCTCATTACCTCCTTTAGACTGAACTTTAGGAGTTACATTAATCAATCCAAAGATGTCATCAATGTCCTTCAAATCGTAGCTTGTACTTACAGCAGGATCACCAGGGTTTGGACCTGGCGTTTCAGAAGTGATTTTCACTGTTTTCCCTTCATAAATCAACTGTACAAATGAAGCAACCGTTTTATTGGCACTTGTTTTATTTAAACTGAAAGTAATAGGCTTCGTAAAATTGGTATCTACTCCATTTTCTTCTTCCTGCAATAAGTTTTTACCTCTGATAAAATAATCTTCATTGGCTGTATCTGCATGTAAAACACCTTGTTTTACGTACATGGCAGCGGCATCATTGTTATCAGTTGTAAGCTGTAGTACCAATGATGGTTGTGCAGCAAGCTCTTTTACCGGCCAGCCTGCTTCAAACTGCTCTAAGGAAAGGTTGCTAGCTGTTGGTCCGATTTTAATATTATGGGTACTTCCTTCCAGATTCTGATTTCCATAGAAATTATAGGATCTTTGTCTGCTTCCCTGGATGTACAGATATGTAGTTTGTGCTGTCAGAAACTTCTGAATTTGATTATAAATTTCATCTGGAGTTTGCAGGACAGAATTGTCACTCATATGAATTTTTCCTTTTCCCTGAGTATGTAAGCCATAAAAGGCGGCAATATCAAGGAACTGGGTAGCTGTTTCCCTAATCAGTTTCTTTTTAAAAGCTGTATTACCAATAGCCTGATCTAAGACATGATCAGCACTTCGGGCAAAAGCCAGATTCAACTGAAATGGGTTGGGATCATTTGCTATCGTATAATCTCCTTCGTTCAATACGATATCAATTCCTATACTTCCAGTGACATTTCCAAGATGCGTTCCTCTTGGGATCATAGGCAGTTCAAAAGCTTTTTTAGGTTGTTCAGTAGCAGTACCTCCCGTGACTTCAACTTTAGAAATCTTAAGGAAATAATCATCAATAAGATCATCTACTGACTGATTAGTTCCTGCCGGAAACCCGATGTGCTGAGCGGTAAACGGAGGCACAGTAATTCCCAACATATTATAAAGACCTGTGAACTCTTTTCTGATGACGTCTACAAAACCTGTGGTAGCTGTCGATTTGATCAGGTCGCCTTCAAAGAAATCTGACCTGTTCAGGCCTCTGTATACGATATATTTGATCGCTAGTCCTTTAATCGGCTGATTAAAAGGCTTCAGGATCGCATTTACTTTAGTGGTATCTGCACCACAAGGTTGTAAAAATACCTGCCCTTGGCAAATGGTATATACTTTGCCGGTAAAGCTTAGTTTGGAGGTGGTCCTGAATACAGTCCCGTTAGCTCCAAATTTTCCGCTCACTTCCTGATTAATTATCTGCCCTTTCTCCAGGAAGAAGAAAGATTCCGGCAGAAGATCAGGCCGTACGTTAAGCCCTTTGCTGTCGGGAGCTGTTGACAAGCTTCCCGATGGAATATTTTGTGGCATTTTTGTGATTTTTGGTGTTAATAAAAGATAAGACGGTAGTAATGATCAGTCTCCTAAAAACTGAAAAGCATTCTGAACGATTAAGGTCAATTAGGGCTTTAAGAATACTAAGCCTGGTTGCTTTTTAAGTAGTGTTTCCTTAAAAAGGCAATATGATTTTTCTTCATGTATCTTAGCTGCTTCAATAATTTTATTATTCAGAATTTTTTCAGATTTTACCTACTGTTCAATAAGAAGAGGTCTATTTTTTTTCCGGTAAAGACAAACCCCTTCCTGTACAATCATTCCGGTTGATTGTATTATTGATTTTCACTGTGAAATAATCCCGGGATTATTTGGTGAAAATTACATATCCGTCTTTATCTTTTGGTAAATTTTGTAAGTTTCTCCAGGATGCTTTGATCTTTCGCTCCCCTTTCCAGATGGAGCTTCGTTCAAAATGTGGCAGGTCTTTAAAGGTTTTCCAGTTTCCGCCCCAGTCCCAGCCGTGTCTTGCAAAGATCTTTACACATTCGTACCAGTCGGCTACGCCATCATTATCCCAGTCTTTCGCAGTGTCCCAGCTTGCTACTTTTCCGTCGATAATCAGGCAGATATCTACCGCTAATCCGTAATTGTGAATACTTTGTCCGGCTTTGGCATTGGTGACTTTTTTTCCGGCTTTTGTTCTTCCCTGCGCATATAATGCATCTTGGTCTTTAAAGGATCTTAACCCCTGGGTAATCCTCACTCTTGCTCTCCCGGTAAGGGCTTCATCACATTCTTTTACAATTTGTGTGACTTCTTGCCTTACCAATGGATGGAGATTTTTTATTCTGTTTTCACTTGGTTTATCCATGGATGATTACTATTTTGTGATTTGGTGTTTGATTCTTAAGCAAAGCTATTTCAGGCTGACGTCAAAACTTGACGTGTTATATTTTGTAATAAAAAAATGTGAAAATTTTACACCCCTTTGTTATGATCTTTGATTTTCGGACATGTGAATATCATTTTCATAAAAAGTGGTATCATCATTATAGCTTGTTGTTTATTTCTGAAACAAAAGTATAGGCCCTCAACGTCAAAACTTGACGCATTAAATTTTTTCTGAAAGAAAATTAAAACCTTATGATTTCCCCTATAAATAATAATCCGGCAATAGAATGAGAGCTCTATTGCCGGATTACGGGTTGTATATTGATCTGTGATTTACTTCTTACATTTACTGTAGTCAGAAATAATCTGCATCAGGTTTTCTTCGTTTTTAAGATCAAAGCTTTCTTTTTTCAACTGATCAGAAACTGTTTTACAATCTTTGAGATAATCAGCCAGCTTTTCTGAAAGTTTATCGTTCGATCTGTTATCAAGCATCTGCCCTTTGGGCTGAAGGTCTGTTTTGATGACATATTTTTGCAGCTCAACAGGATCCTGGAGCAGCATGATTTTATTCTCTTTCGCTATCAGCCTGTAGAAATAGGAATTGTTACCGTGCAGGCTTCCATAGTTCTGCATTTTCTTCATGAACTCCCCTTTTACATCCAATCCGTAATAGCATTCTTCGTTTCCATTGGCAACAACACAAAAATGTACACCGGAGTCTGCATCATAAATTTTGGTGGCCATACTTCTTATTCCCGGCAGTTGTTTCTTTAAAGTAACCCGCTGCCCAAAAAAGTCGGCCCCTCCTTCAGGAAGCTTTTGACCGGTTCTTTCAGTATCCAGCATTTCAAACCAGATCGTGATCGTTCCTTCTGTCTTCTTCCCTGATTTTTCTACCAGATACCCCGGAGCATCATATAAATTGATACTGCGGTTGACGGCATCTGTCACTTTTGCATGCTGAAGCTCCTGATTTTTATAATACGCCTGATGTTCCAGTGTATAACCCTGGATAAAAAGGTTGGCAATAAACTCGTTAACAAAAGCATAATCCGACTGGGCGTACGGTCTTGTCGCAGTAAAAGTAAACTCATTATGATCAAAAGTTCTTACTGCATATGTTTTGATCCCCTGTGTCTGATACATTGAAGCTACCTTAATCCCATCCAGATCACTTACCTCCAGACATGAGTCTGCCGTATTAAATCCAGCACAGTTGTACCCTTTCGCATAGCCGATTATTTTAGCGGGATAATTTCCGTTATTGATCAGAATTTCACCTTTTGATCCCAATCTTGGGTTATAAAGACTTCTGATATTATCAAGTCTGCTCTTTCTTTCATTATCTTCTGCAATGCTGTTGGTTTTTGCGGTAAGGTATTTATCCGCTAAATTTTCTCTCGGTGTTGCAAAAAAATTCTCCACCTCATTTTTATCAAAACCATTTTCACCGAAGAGATGGTATTTTACAGCTAATTGATGGGCAACAATTCTGTCCGGTTTAAAAGAGGTGATTAATACTTCATATGGAATCTGAGTGGTCTTTCCATCTGCCGATTTCATATCCAGGTAATACAGAAACTGGTCCTTTGCCAGGGTAACCCCTTTGAGATCGGCATCGAAAACTTTTTCGTTGGCTAAGGTATAAAACTCAAAGTGATCCCGGTAAGGAGATTTCAGAATTCCGGCTTCTTTTTCATTGACCAGGATCTTTTCTTTCTTCAGCTGTATCTTTTGAGACCATACTAAAGAAGAAAATAATAAAGCAGTTAATAGATATATTTTCATGATTCAATGGTTAATCATTAATTGAAGGATGGAAAATACAAAAAAATAAGACACCTTATTGTGGAAAGGCTCTAAGATAGATGAGGATATTTTACAAAGTATATCAGCTGTTCAGCCAGTTTAAACATTCAGCAATCTGTATTTTGCTGATAAAAACCTCGGTATTCACTTCAGGTTCGGGGAAAAGCTTAAGTTCTACTTTCTGGCTTGAATGTTTAATAATCTCAGTGACTGCCGCTTTATTAATGATAAACTTTCGGTTCACTTTAAAGAAAACATTAGGGTTTAATTTTTGAATAATATCCTTAATGGTATCATCATAAATATACGTCTGGTGATCCTTTGTCGTTAAGAAAAGATATTTACCCGATGCAAAAAAATAGGCCGTATGATGCTCATCTATGGATTTAAGCTTATTTCCTTCTCTTACCATAAAACGTTTCATCATTTCAGAACCTCCCTGATGTAGGGTAGAAATGGATTTTAAAGTTGATTCCGGATCAAAATTATTCCTGATGGAGATAAATTTCTGTAATGCTTTGTGTAAGTCTTCTTCTTCAAAAGGTTTCAGGAGATAGTCAATGGTAAAATGTCTGAAAACCCGCATCGCATACTCATCAAATGCCGTGATAAAAATAATAGGAGTAAACAGTTCTACCTGCTCAAAGATCTCCAGGCTCATTCCATCGCCAAGATGAATATCCATGAAGATAAGATCTGCGGAATCTTTTTTGAAAAAATCTATTGCCTGTTTTTTGGAACGAAGAATAACAGTCTCTGTAACAGGGACTATGCTTTGATTATCCAAAAGGGTTTTCAGATAATTAACAGCCAGCAATTCATCTTCTATAATGGCAATTTTCATACTATTGGCAAAAGTACAAAAAAACCGCTTAAACAATCAAGTTCAAGCGGTTTCAAAGGGTGTTAATATGAAGTGTTATAAATTCGGATTATTCTTCTTCGCACTCATCGGATATTCTATGGTATATCTCGGATCGTTTTGTTGAAGAATATATTCTTTACCTAGTACGGTATGTGTTATTTTTTTCTGATTCGCTCTTCTCAAATCAAACCATCTGTGACCTTCCAGGGCAAATTCTCTGAATCTTTCATCCAGAATAAAACTCATAAAGTCTGTTGTATTCATCCCGTTGAGCTGATTCTGAACAGAAGTGTATCCATCTGTTGTATATCTGTTTTTTAAAACCGGAAGTAATGCTTCTTTAGCTTCATCAAGCCTGTTTAATTTCAATAATGCTTCAGATTTTATAAAGTATAATTCAGCTGTTCTGAAAGACACTCTGAAATCATTACTTCCTCCTTTGATCACTTTATATTTGTTCTTACTTTTCTCAAAATAGATTCCAAATCTTTTGTCTGTAGCGGTATTATATTGTGCAATCAATTCCGGAGACGCAAAAATTACATTTTGCACATTGGTATTCAACGGATTATCTAATGCTAAAATAGATTCCACTGAAGCATAATGGTTAGGGGCGGTATTGCTGGTATTTAAATTACTTAATTCCCCTTTTACAGTCAATAGCTCTTGTGCTTCATGCAGCGCCTTATTCCAGTCTCCCTGATAAAGAGCAACTCTTGCACTGAAAGCCATCAGTGCATTTTTGGAAAATTTATAGTTTGCACCGGCAGCCTGCTTCTGTTCTACCATAAGTTCTTTCGCCTTTTCCATATCTTCATGGATCTGGTTGTAGACCTCCTGTACTGAAGAAGGCTTTAACACGGCTTCCATATCAGCTATCAGGCTAATGGGAACTCCCCTGTCTGCAGAAGCTGTAGCCCCATTATAAGGTTTTGCATATAAATTAATCAAATCAAAATAGGAATAAGCACGCAACGCGTAAGCTTCCGCCAAAATCTGATTTTTTTCGGGAGAGTCTTTCATGGTCTTACTTCCCTCGTTGATAGCCTGGTTCAGGTAGAAGATTACCGTATAAAAATCAGCCCACTGAAATTCTTTTGTTTCAGCATCATAATTGCTATCCTTCCACATTGAAAGTTCACGGTAGTAAGGAAAATCACTGGTATCTTCATCGATCACCATCTCATCTGTACGAAGTGCAGAAAGGGATTTATGAATAGGATATTTGGAATATGCTGATGTAAGTATTTTTCTATAATCTTCAACACTAACCGGGATTACTTTCCCTTCAGGCTGGATGTCCAGAAACCGGTCACATCCTATACTTGTAAAGCTAATGACTGCAAGAGCAATGAATGTAGTTATTTTTCTCATTTTTTTCAAGTTTTAAAAAGAAACATTAAAGCCAATTGTAACTGATTTGGCAATAGGTTGTGCATAAATATTACCATAGGTCTCCGGATCAAAATATCCTTTATATCCGTTACTGAATACAAAAAGGTTACGACCTTCCACACTCAATCTCAGACTGCTGATTCCCATAGGACTCGTAAATTCTTTAGGAAGTGTATATCCTAAACGGATACTACTGATTCTCAGGTAACTGATCTCTTTCGCCCATATGTCAAGCAGCCCATATGCATTATTCGGGCTATCGGTAAGCCATTTGTTACCCATCCATCCCGGGTTATTTTCCATATTAGGACTTGTTATCGCCGGAAGAGAAACTCCTGCTTCATAAATATCCCTTGTATAATTTCTTCCTCTGTCCAGATCCATTCCTCTGTAAGAAGGCGACCTCATCACAGTCTGTTTAAAGCTGAAGGCTGCTGAAACAGTAAGATCGAAATTATGTACTTTAAAGGTGTTTATAATACCACCGGTAAATTTAGGGTCTCTGTCTCCAATGTAAGTGAACAGACCTCTCATTTCTTCAGCGGTAAGCTTTGTCCCTACCAGCTGACCTGGAAGGAATTCTTCATACACATCATACAGTTTAAAGAAGTCTTCAATTTTCATCTTTTCATTCCCTTTCCAGAACATAGGATTTCCATTCTCATCCATCCCTGCCGTTTTCAAAGCAAATACGGCATTTACAGGAAGGCCTTCTCTTGAAGGAAGCATTGAGTTCTGACGAGGTTGTTCGGTAATAACATTACTCTTATTATGAGCAAAATTAATAGTGGTTGACCATTTGAAATTTTCTTTCTCGATATTTCTGGTTGAAATGGCTACCTCAAAACCTTTGTTGGTTAAACTTCCCCAGTTCATCATCGTATAATTGAAACCTGTTTCAAGCGGTGTTTCTCTCATACTGATCATATCTGTTCCTTTTCTGTTGTATACATCAGCAGTAAGGTTGATACGGTTTTTAAACAATCCCAGATCAATTCCGAAGTTCACATTGGTTGTTTTTTCCCAACGAAGCTTGTCATTCGGAGAAGTTATTACATTAATAATTTCTTCTTTTTTTCCTGGAAGAATGGTTGCCTCCCCATATTCTCCGATAAAAAATGGTGATGTATTACGGTCAATATTTCCCTGTAAACCATAAGAAGCCCTTAATCTAAGATTAGAAATAAGTGGTACATTCTTCATAAAGTTTTCCTTGGTCACCAACCAGGAACCTGAAGCGGCCCAGATTGGCAGGTATTTGTACTTTTTATTGACTCCAAAAAGGTTGGTACCATCATATCTTACACTTCCGAAAAACGTATATTTCTGGTCATAGGTATAAGAAGCCGTTGCAAACATAGAAGCATAAGCATTCTCTACCGTAGGCATTTCACGGTAGGTTTCGTATTTTTTATCTCCAGCAAAGTCAGAGTTAGGAAATATAATCGGAGTTCCTGTTTTGGTAAGGCTATTAAAACCAAAAGCTCTGGTAACTCTGGTATTATCCTCTGTTTTACGAATTTCAGTTCCAGCCATTAAATCAATCTCATGTACCGAATTGATTCTTGTACTATACAACCCCTGTACTTTCCAGTTGTATTGAAAGAAATCATTATCCCAATTTTGTTTTACTCCTCCTACCGGTAAGAAGTAGCGGGCTGCTCCGTCTTTATAATAACGGGTTCCCTCTCTCATTTTTCTGGTAAAATAGGTGTTTTCAGCAGCAAATTTTTCCGTTTTATTGGTATCATACTGCATACCTAACTGTGAGGTAAACTTAAGGTTTTTGGATACCTTGTACTCTAAATCCAATATCCCTTTTAATGAATAATTTTTTAGGGTATAGCTTGTATTCGCTCTTTCTTCCAAAAAGTTGAAAGGAATATAGGCATCTCTTGTACCGTCTATATCCGGATCGTATTTATAACTTCCATCTGCATTGAAAGGTGTCAGATAAGGATTGGCATTTCTAGAATAATTAATAGGATTAGCTGCAGCATCTGCATCCGTCATGAAAGACTCTTTTTCACTTTGAGTTCCAAAAATAGAGATTCCTGCATTAAATTTATCGCTTATCTTATAATTATTCTTCAAGGTCAGGTTATATCGTTTGAACCCTGTACCTATTGTTGTTCCCTCTTCATCAAAATATCCTAATGAGAAATAGTAATCCGAACGGTCACTCCCTCCGGAAAGACTTAGTCCATACTGTCTGTTGATCGCATTTCTATACAGCAGCTTTCCCCAGTCTGTATTATTGCCTCTAAGGCCATCAATCTGCTGACGGGTCAGTGCATCCAGCCCATCTAAACCTCCGGTTCTGAAAGCATCCAGCTGCCCGTTTTTGGTTAAAATTCTCATTACCTCCCCCTTATCGGCACGATACGTCAGATCTGCACGCTTGGCAAGCATTAACTCAAGATCTACTTTTTCATTAGAGTTCAAAAGATTAAGCTTGTCAAAATCAGGACGGGATGTAATGAATGTATCTGCTGAAAAATTAAGTCTCATACTCCCCTTCTTTCCTCTTTTGGTAGTAATGGAAATTACTCCGTTAGCTGCTCTGGCTCCATAAATAGCTGTAGCTGCTGCATCTTTTAAGATGGTGATATCTTCAATATCATTTGGATTCAGCCCTGCAATTGAAAAGTTCTGAAGCTGATCAATATTATCTTTATCGCTAAAGTTTGGAATATCATTTCCTTCCAAAGGAAGACCATCTACTACCCATAACGGATCCTGAGGACCGGATAAAGAAGCTGTTCCCCTGATTCTGATCTTGGCAGGTCCTCCCGGAGCTCCTGTTTCAGGAGTAACCACTACCCCGGCAATCTGCCCTGACAACATCTGGTCAACACTGGCAACACCTGCCTGGTTAATATTATCCATCTTAACCGTTGAAACGGCTGAGGTCTGCTTACGTTTTTCAATTTTCTGATATCCGGTAATGATCACTTCCTGGATCTTATTTTTATCAGAAACCTCATCCGAAACAGCCATCAGTTTCACATTATAGTTTGTCTGATCTTCATCCATCTGAATCAGTCTGGATTCATATCCAAGATAACTTACCAATACGGATTTTGTACCTTCAGGAATTTCCAAAACAAATTTCCCGTTCTTATCTGTTACAGTACCTATTGAAACACTTTCAATAATTCCTTCCTGATTGGTTTTTGAAGAAACCGACTGTGTTTCTATTTTTATAGATGCTCCTGCAATGATCTGTGAGGTATTGCCATCCTGGACCTTACCTGTGATTGTTTTCTTTTGTTGGGCCAGCGCAATATTGGCAGCCAAAAGAGGTAAAAGTATTAGAGTTTTTTTCATAGCCGATTATTTATTTAAAGCCTCTTCAATTCGAATAATTAAGTCTGTGTAATGAGCCCTTGAGGCATCATCTCCTTTATATCTGGTTCTGTTCAGTAAATCCAGTACCTTATGCAGTTCTGCCCTTTTATAGGTCGTTACTTCAGATACTCTTTTCATTGAGGAATAATTAATGTTTCTAAGATCCTTATCATCTTCATGGAAATTACAGATCATTGGCATTTTCAGGGTATTGTCTACCTTCAGTGCCTTTACTGCAGTCTTTTCAAATAATTTATTCACCGAAACAATTAAAGCATCCACATAGTTCTTCTGCGTCATCTTTTCAAGAATAGTCAGGCTTCCTTTTTTACTGAAAACAGCAGCTCTTACCTGATCAAATAAATTCTCAACAGTATATATTCCGTCTTTTGATCCTGAAACCTCATGTTTTAACTCGTTCTCCAGGAGTCTCAACAGTCTGTCATCCATCAACAGGGAATAAATATTCGCATATTGCATTCCTCTTGCCAAGGTATACGGCGTCTGTTCAAACGGACCCATTGGAGAATTTTTAACAGGATATGTTTTCTCTGAGATCGGATTAAAGAATAACCATTCCGGAAGGTTGATCGCATTTTTCACAAGATAATCAACAGCTCTTTTCTGGGTCTCTGCAGGTACTGCTTCGTAAGCTTTTTTCTTGTTTCCGAAATTGGTATTGTTCAGATAAATTCCTCCTACATTCGCCATGACATGACCGGTATACAGATCCCATTGTCCGATAGCTCCTAAATACAGTTTACCGGCATCCGTATAATCTTTACCATCCGCATAGGTCCATTTTAAAAGATTATCTACCACAATTCTCAGGTTTTTCATCCCGTACTCACTGGCCTTCATGGCATCGTCACCCAAATCTTCAGATTGTGAACGAGGATCTATGGTTTCCAGATAGCTTTGCTGCTCTCCATAAAAATACAGAGGGTCATCCTCATGTTTTTCTATTAAATTTCTCAGCGCTTTTTTCTCGGAAAATTCTTCAGGATACCAACGGTAGCCCCATTCGATAGCATATTTATCATAAATTCCAATTTTTGGAGTAATAGCTGTAACTCCATCTTCCGGCTGAGCGACATAGTTGTAACGGGCATAATCCATAATGGAAGGTGCGGTACCCCCCATCTTATCGGTAAACTCTTTGGAACGGAGTGACTCTACAGGAAATGCAAAGGAAGATCCCATATTGTGCTTCAATCCGAAAGTATGTCCTACTTCATGAGACGAAACAAATCGGATAGCCTCTCCCATATATTCATCACTGAATTTATTTCCTCTGGCTTTCGGATCTATAGGTCCGATCTGAATTCTCATCCATTCCTGAAGTGAAGTCATTACATTGTGCCACCAGATGATATCCGCTTCTATGATCTCACCACTTCTCGGATCCACTACGGAAGGTCCCATCGCATTAGATTTAGGGGAAGCCGCATAGGTAATCACCGAATATCTTACATCATCAATATCAAAATCCTCATCTTTCTCATCCGGCATCTTTGCGATAACCGCATTTTTGAAACCAGCCTGCTCAAAAGCCACTTGCCAGTCATGAACTCCTGCTATAATTTTCTCACGCCATTGCTTTGGAGTGGATGGGTCAATATAATATACAATCGGTTTTTTAGGCTCTACCAATTCTCCTTTCAAATACCTTTCTTTATCTTCATCTTTAGGTTCCAAATTCCATTTGGTAATAAAGAATTTCTCATCCATTTTCTGTTGGCCATCGTTAAATGTCCAGTGTTTTTCTGTGAAAAAACCAACTCTTGGATCAGAAACTCTCGGTTTCATTGGAATTTTAGAAAGCAGGACAAGATTAGTGGTTACCCCCAATGTTACCGGCAGATCAACGCCTCCTTCATTCACAGATGTTGACAGCTGGGATTTCACCACAAGGTTTTGAGGGAAGGTCTTCACTCCTTCAATGTAAGAAAGACTAGATTTTACTGATCCTCCCAATCCTACATTAGCCAGAACATCATTAAAGCTTTTCTGATTTCCGTCAAAAATTTTGTTAACCTTAATGGCTACTGCAGTAGAATCAGAATTTTGAGCTTCAATATCAAAAACTTCAATAATAGATTCTGAGAAGTTATCTTTTACCGATTTTGTAATAGCATCATTTTTAGGGGAAGAGACTTTCGCCTCTGAAGTTCTCACCCAAACTTTTTTAGCTACCGTATCGCGGTGAAAAGAAATGATCTTATTTTCATAATTCATTCCTTTATTTAAGCCTGCTTCATTTACCTGCATAGGTACCTGAGAGAGCTTATTAACCACCAAAAACTGACGACCCATCAGGCTGTCAGGGATTTCAAAATAGACATCCGTTTTTACCTGAATAGTATTAAAAAGTCCTTTTTTATAAGTCCCTTTTTTGATCAGGTCTTCAATTTTTTTTGTTTTTTTCGAAGAAACGTCAGCTTTTTCAGTTTTTTCTTTAGTCGTTTTTACAGAATCTTTTTTCTGTGCCAGAACCGCCGGCGAAGCCACAGCAAGTCCTAAATACAGTGCCAGCCTGTAATTCTTCATTAAAATAGTCCGATTCATTCCAAATAGTAAATATCTTAGTTTCAGCGGGCAAAGCTATAGGTAAAGAGAATCATATATATAGTGTTAGGGAGTGAGAGGGGATATTTCGGGAGTGAATGGATTTTTATTTTCACTTCATTAATGGCAAAAAACATATGAAATATTCACCATCTACAGAAATATTAACAAAATTATTCTTAAAATATCCATAAACTTGATTCAAATAATCAATTCCGAACTTCTCTCCCTGAACAGGTTCTGTTTTGAGCTGCCAGGTATTCTTTACAATGATCCCATTTTCTTCAATGGTAATGATAATCTCTAAAGGCTGATCTATGGTTGCTATATTATGTTTTATAGCATTTTCCGTTACAATCTGAAGGGATAGATAGGGAATTCTTTTTTCTAAACTCTCCTGATGATTAATCACTACTTTAAAATTCAATTCTTCATCAAACCTGCTTTTCAAAAGCTCCATATACTGTTGTATAAAATTGATCTCCTGGGCAACAGAAACAATATTTTCTTTTGGAGGTACAATAAGATACCGGTAGATCTTTGAAAGATTCATGGTAAACTTCTGTGCATTGTCTTTATTAATCCCAATCAGCATGTATAGGGAATTCAGAGAATTGAACAGGAAATGTGGGTTGATATTATTTTTAAGCTGCTGAAGCTGGTTAATGACTTCTGCCTTATGCATCTTTTCATTCTCAACCAACAGTAAATTCTTTTCAGACTGTATCTTTTCTTTCTCCTTATAGGCAATATGGGCAGATCTTTGAAACAATATAAAGACCGTTACAATAAGAAACAAGGCTGCCAGAAAAATATAGGTTGTATAGGTTTTTACTTTATATACGTTTTCATCGATAATAAAATTGACGTGGTTAACAACGGTATACCCTTCAAAATTATCCGTTTTCAGAGGTTTTATAAACCGGGTAACTTCAACCCCCAGATACTCAGAGATTGCAATACCTTCTGTATATCCTGATTTTGTTTTACCCGTCAACGTATCTTTGGGCTTAATATCTGTAAAATCAAAAATATTCTTACCTAAATATTTCTTTTCAGGATGGGTGATACAAATACCTTCTTTCGTAAAAACATAGGCGTAGGTATTCGAGCTTTTATCTACATTGATAAAATATTGGTGAAGATCATCCAGGCTTACGGCAGAACCGTAATACAATGTATTCTTATCTGGTAGCAACAAAGAATCATAGCTCACCCAATACAGGCTGTCTTTACGCGTCATTAAGAGATCTTTGAAATGTCCGGCTGCATTATTTTGTAAGGGAACAGACTTTTCTATATTTCCTGTTTTTTTAAAAACCTCGGACAAAGGGCTATTGGTCTCTGTTTTTCCGGAAACTTCATTATAGTAATAATACCAGCTGTAGGCTAAAAGATTACGTTTTTTGTTGAGGTCATTTAAAACTGAAGAATAATCTTTATAGTTTTTTAAACCGTCTTTTTGGATCAGTGCACGAAGCAAATATTGATAATCCTCAATATTTCTGAATTCATTTTCAACGGATTCATATTTGCGGACAAAAGTTTTTCTTGCAAAATCTTCAGTATTTTTCTGGCTGTCACGCGTAATTAAAAAGCTCAAAATAGCAAGCGCTACAACCGCAATTAAGCAAACAGATAAAGCAGCTATATAAACAGATTTTTGAGACAGTGCGCGTTTAAAATTAATATTCAATTTTTTCTAAATTCTTGTTTCCTCCTACAGGTAAATTATTCGTTTGCAAAATTATAACAAAGATTTCAGGACCATAAAGTGAATTAAATATATAATCAAAATACGTACAAAAATCATCTCAGAAAAATAAAAACCGTCTTCATGAAGACGGTTTTTAATATTATTTTTTTCCTTTTATTTGTTTTTACAGAAAAGCCTGTTCATCATAAAATCTTTATACTGATTGTTCATAGGAGAATCAAATAGATCAAAAACATGCAAGGCACCCGGAATAACCCATAATTCAGTCTTGACACCCGCCTTATACAGCAACTGTGCAAATTCAATATCTTCATCCCTTAAAGGATCCAGTTCACAGGCAATAATAGTCGTGGGAGGTAATTGAGCAAAATTATCATAATGAGTTAAATCTGCATATCTGATACTCTTATCTACATTCTCTTTCCCCAAAAAATGAAGCCAAGCTGCCTGGGCATATACCCTATTCCATAAAAGAGCATCTGTAAACTCTTTCATCGAAGGAGTGTCTAACCGGTTATGGATTACCGGATACAATAAAAACTGATGGTTTATATTTTCAATATGATGATCTACAGCCATCTGGGTAACCGCCGCTGCCAGATGACCTCCGGCGCTGGCTCCGAAAACCGTAATATGATCCGGATTAATTCCCAACTGAGCTTCCCCTTCACTAATCACCCATCGTAAAGCATCAAAACCATCCAGAATGGGAATTGGAAACCGATACTGAGGAGATAGTCTGTAATCTACTGATACAATAGTTGCATTGAGATTATCCGAAATTTCAAACATCTGATCATCCACCTGTTCGGGTAACCCAAAAACATATCCTCCTCCATGAAAATAAATGAGTGTTTTATCCCTATTATATTTTTTCGGCTGATAAATGTGTAATCTGATTTCATATCTATCCACAGAACTTTCTATAAAAATATCTTTTGTAAGGATATGATCGGGATTCTTAAAAGGGTGAGCTTCTACAAATTCTTTTCTTTCCCGTTGGATGAGCTCGGGATTATTTAAAAATACTTCTTCGTCAATTTCTAATGAATAAGGAGTATTTTCTATACTTGTTCTTAAATCTTCATCAATTCTGTTAAAATCCATGCTGTTATATTTTGTATTACAAATGACACCTTCAAACAAGATATTTCCTGTTTTATTTGTAAATTTAACTGATAGGTACTATGCTGTGCAAGTATACATTAGATTGTATGAAACGAACAAAAATGTAAGTAATGAGTATTAAAGAATCATCCACCAATAATGAAAATAAAAAAACACTGGAACAATGCTGTTCAGAAATATATGCTGTTAATCTGATCAGCGGACGCTGGATCCTCTCCATTTGTTATCATCTTAAACACGGAAAGCTGAGATTCTATGAATTGAAGAACAGTATTCCCAATATTTCCGAAAGAATGCTTACCCTTCAGCTGAAAAAAATGGAACAGGAAAATTTGATTATAAAAAGTGTTTATGCAGAAGTTCCTCCAAGGGTAGAGTATGAATTATCTGAGATTGGTAAAAGATTAATCCCCATCCTGAACCATTTGGAAATTTGGGGGAAAGAGCATAAAAATGCAAAAAAAAATAATAACGAACCATCCTAGTTAAAAAGCAACTATGAAAGTTAAAAATGTTGCGATTAAGGTTAGAAATTAAAGTTTGTATTCAGAATACTTAAGTGTTAAATTCCTGCTGTAATTTTTCACAGGGTCCGTCAACCAAAAGCTGCTTTAAATCTTAAAATTAGTTAATATACTCTATCAGGAAGCGGAATCAGCTCTTTATGTTTTGAAAATTAATTATCTTCGCTTACAAATCTAATTTGAAAATGAAGAAGATCATCTCCGGGATATCTATTTTTTGTTCTATCATTATCTCAGCTCAAGAGTCTATTCAATTCCAGGAATTACCATTCAAGGATATTATCGCAAAGGCTAAAAAGGAAAAGAAATTAGTCTTTCTAGATGCCTATGCTTCCTGGTGTGGGCCATGCAAAATGATGGAAAAAAATGTTTTCACCCAAAAATCCGTTGGAGATTACTTTAATGCGAGTTTCATCAATGCAAGATTCGACATGGAAAAAGGAGAAGGACGGGAAATTGCAGCTAAATATGGAGTACGTTCCTATCCTACTTATCTTTTTTTAAATGGTGAAGGAGAACTTGTTTCTCAAAACTCAGGGTATATGGAAGCAGGTATGTTTGTCACTATGGCTCAGGACATCAATTCTCCCGGCAATAAAAAAGGTTCTTTGAAAGAACGTTTTGCTAATGGTGAAAAAGATCCTGAATTTCTGATCAATGTTATGAAACTAAACTCCAGCAGTGATTTTGATTTTGCTAAAAAAGCTTCGGAAAGATATTTTGAAAATAAAAAAAAGACTGAAGAACTTTCAAAAGAAGAAATTGGTCTCCTGCTTTATTTTGTAAAGTCAACAGAAGACCGCAATTATAGTGTTTTCACTTCAAGAAAAGCTGAGATCATTAAGTTTCTACCTGAAGAGACCTATAAAGAATTTGATGCTCAACTGAAATTATCTAAAATAGTAGAACAGTCCATTGATGAAAAAAACAAAAGAATCAATGAGGATACCTTTATGAAAGCAGCCGAGCCTTTAGTAGGAAAAGAAGCAGCTACCACAAAGCTTAATCAGACCAAACTTAGCTACTATGAGCAGAATGCCAACTTTCCGGAATTTGAAAAAGCAGCATTAGACTATTATAAAAACGCTGATGCCTTTGAACCTAATGAGCTTTTAAGAGCGGCATGGATCTTCAGTGATCATATCAAAACACCAGCCTCATTAAAGAAGGCTACAGAATGGGCAGAAAAGTCTGTAATGAGAAGTGAGACCTCTGAAAACACTTATATTCTCGCCAAACTGTATTTCCTGACTGGTAATAAAGAAATGGCAAAAAATTATGCAGAAATGTCTAAAAATATAGCCGTTCAAACCCATAAAGATTCCAAACTAGCCGAAGAGCTATTAAATAAAATACACTAACATATACTGATGAATTATAAATTATTAACAGGCGTTTTAGCTTTCCTGGCAATAGGTACTTTACACGCTCAGGAACAGGAACAGGAACAGGAACAGGATAAAAGTTTATACATAAAAGGGAATGCTCTTTTTCTACCTATAGGAATCATTAACGCCGGTGTAGAAAAACAGATCAGTCCAAAATATACCATTCAGGGAGATGTTTTTATTTCCCCATGGAAATCTTTTGCCGGACATAAGCTTCAGTATTACTCGGCTTCCGTAGAAGGAAGGTATTATTTCAAAGAAGCTTTTAAGCACTGGTATCTGGGAGCGAATCTTGCTTTTGCAGCCTATAATGTTCAAAAATGGAACTATTGGAATGACAGAGTTATTGTTAGAGAAAATGGTGATACTTATATCAATTCCAATCTTTACCAAAAAGGATTTTCTATTATGCTAGGGCTGACTGCCGGTTATCAGTTTCAGTTATCTGACCGTTGGAATCTTGACATTTATGGTACTGTGGGAACATCCCAGAGTTTTTATAAAGGCTATGACAAAACAACAGGAAAAAGATATGACCAGGCAAGCGGTCTTAATAAAAGTGGCGAATTCATCCCCTACAGAGGAGGAGTCATGGTCTCTTACAAATTTAAATAATACAATGAAACCATTCGGAAGAAATCATATTATCATTTCAGTGATCACTTTTGTGATCCTTTTTTTAATGAACTACCTTGGGAATGACCTTCCCGATAAACTGCAAAGAGCTCTTCTCACCGCTTTTGCGGGAGTTGTCGGATTAACTGTCGGTTTATTTATCCTTAACAAAGGTAAAAATGACAAAAACCCACCTCAGCATTTTGATTAATTAATTTTCATAAACCACATACCTGGTTCTGATCTTTTCAAAATCGGCAAGGTCTTTTTTCCATGAAGCTTTAATTTCCGGAATCGTTTTACCTGCAATAATTTGCTTTCTGAATTCATCGGTTCCGGATAATGTATCAAACCATAGATTTTTCAGGAAGAAATCCTGCTGTGGATTTTTATAGTTTTGATATGCTTTTATAACCCACTCAAGATTCAGTTCTCTCAGATCTTTTGGGTATTTCGAAAGATTTTCACCGTGGCAAAGCTTTCCGTTAAGAAAAGGATCTTTAGCTCCATAACTTGGTTTCGGAGTAAACTCGAAAGGCAGTTTTTCTGTCCATGGGGAACCATAAATCTGGAAAGGCATATCTGTCCCTCTTCCTACTGAAACCTGAGTTCCTTCAAAAAAACATAGGCTGGGATAAAGATTAATGGCTTTATCATTCGGTAAGTTAGGGGAGGGTTTATCTAAAATTGTATACCGTTGTTTTTTATGGTAATTTTTCATTGGAATAAGGGTATATTTAGCCTGAACTCCATTTTTCAGCCACTTTTCACCATTTACCATTTTTCCATATTCTCCAATTGTCAGTCCATATACTACAGGAACTTCATGCATACCTACAAAGCTTGCCCATTTTTTCCTTAAAACAGGGCCGTCAGTATAACCGTCATGGGGATTGGGGCGATCAAGAACCATGATTTCAACATTATTCTCAGCACCGGCTTCCATCAGATAAGTCAAGGTAGAAATATAAGTATAGAACCTTACCCCTACGTCCTGGATATCAAAAAGAACAATATCAATTCCTTTTAATTGTTCAGGTTTTGGTTTTTTATTATTACCATATAACGAAACAATGGGTATTCCAGTTTTTACATCTACTCCATTTTTCACTTTCGCTCCGGCATCAGCATCTCCCCTGAATCCATGTTCCGGTGCAAAAATAGCTTTAATATTAATCTTATTTTTTACTAAAAAATCTACCAAATGATTCCTGTCACTCATCAGCCCTGTCTGGTTGGTCACAATCCCGATGGTTTTGTTTTTTAACAAGGGTAAATATAATTCAGGCTGATCGGCTCCGGTTTTAAAATCCTGTTGAACTTGAGTCTGAGAATAATATTGGTTGAATACTCCTAAAAAAATTAGGCAAATAAGAAGTAAATTTTTAATTTTGAAATCTAAATTCATAAGCTTGAAATTTCCTTTATATTTCTCTAGAAAAATAGCATTTTCCAAAGATAACAAAAATAACCTTTCAAGAGTTATCATCTTCATTGGCAGACTTTCTGTAGCTTTGGGAATCATTGTTTCCTTAATTACCGTAGCCACCGGCTTTGGTTCTAAAAAAGCTATTAAAGAAAGACTGGCAGATTTCAGCGGACACATTACCGTAAGATCTACGCGATCCAATTCTTCCTATAATACTTCGGTACTTGATAACCAAGGGCTTAATATTCCAAAGATCAAAGAACTTCCCGACGTGGAAAG
The DNA here is from genome assembly GCF_016756935.1 of Chryseobacterium sp. KMC2. Taxonomy (NCBI): domain Bacteria; kingdom Pseudomonadati; phylum Bacteroidota; class Flavobacteriia; order Flavobacteriales; family Weeksellaceae; genus Chryseobacterium; species Chryseobacterium sp. KMC2. The sequence goes on along the minus strand of NZ_JAESIT010000005.1, from coordinate 220,751 downwards.
CATCCAGAAATATGCAACTGTGACCGGAATTATGCGTAATGAGCATAGTTTTGCAGGCATTATATTTAAAGGAGTTGGAAAAGACTTTGACAGCCTTAGGTTTAAGAAATTTTTAATTGCCGGCACCACTCCCAAGGTAACAGAGGTAGGTTTCAACAACGACGTCGCTATTTCACAGAAAACAGCCAACGACTTACACCTGAAGCTCAACGACAGTATTGTTACTGTTTTTTCAAAGGCAGATCAAAAGCCGGTCTATCGTAAGTTCCGTGTACTGGGAATTTACAGAACGGATATTAAGATGATTGATGATCAATTTGTAATTGGAGGAATTAATCATGTAAGAAGAATTCAGGAAATGAAACCTGATGAGGTGGGAGGACTTGATATTTTCCTCAAAAACGTCAACGATATAGATAAAGATTTTCCAGATATTGAAAAGCTGATTGGGTATAAAAATTATGCGGAAAAAGCGACGGAAAAATTTCCGCAAATCAATGACTGGATAAGCATTTTCGATACGAATATTGCTTTAATCATCATTATTATGCTCATTGTAGTGGTTATTAATATTATTATGGTCCTTCTGATCCTTATCATCGAAAGAACCAATTCCATAGGACTTCTTAAAACATTGGGAGCCAGCAATTCCCAGATCCGGGCTACTTTTATCAACTATACACTTATTATTATGATTCCCGGGCTTTTATATGGAAATGCCATTGGATTAGGGCTTATTTTGATTCAAAAATTCTTCGGAGTTATTAAGCTTAATCCTGAAAATTATTATGTAAGTACAGTTCCGGTAGATCTTAACCCTATTGCCATTATTTCTATTTCAGTGGGAATTCTGTTTATTTCAGGGCTTGCTTTAATCATTCCTAGTTATCTGATCAGTAAAATTTCACCGGTAAAGGCAATTAAATATAATTAGTAACGGAAAGGATCGATAAGCAGCTGATCATATTTTGGAGGTAAGTATTCCTATTACCAACACGTTATCCACATGTTATCCACAATATGAATAATTTTAAAAGCCTTATCTTTGCTCCGCATATAAACCATTTATGAAATACGCAAAAAATATTCTTGAAACTATAGGTAATACACCGCTGGTAAAACTTAACAATGTATTAGGAGAAGACTTTCCAGCATTAGTTTTAGCAAAAGTAGAGACTTTCAATCCTGGAAATTCAGTAAAGGACAGAATGGCTCTTAAAATGATAGAAGATGCCGAAAAAGACGGCAGATTAAAGCCTGGAGGAACCATCATTGAGGGAACTTCAGGAAATACAGGAATGGGATTAGCGCTTGCAGCAATCATCAAAGGTTACAAATGTATCTTTGTAACGAATTCCAAACAATCAAAAGAAAAATGTGATATCCTTCGTGCTGTAGGTGCTGAGGTTATTGTATGCCCTACTGACGTAAAGCCTACTGACCCGCGTTCTTATTATTCAGTTTCCAAAAGACTGGCTAAAGAAACGGAGAACGGATGGTATGTAAACCAGTATGACAATTTATCGAACAGAACGGCTCATTATGAGTCTACAGCGCCTGAAATCTGGGAACAGACAGAAGGAAAGCTGACTCACTTTGTAGCTGGTGCAGGAACAGGAGGTACGATTACAGGATGTGGAACATTCTTCAAAGAAAAAAATCAGGACATCAAAATAATCGGAGTAGATACTTACGGTTCTATCCTGAAAGAATTCCATGAAACAGGAGAACTTCACTATGACCATGCCTATACTTATATTACGGAAGGGATTGGCGAAGATATCATTCCTGAGAACTATGATATGTCTGTCATTGATCATTTTGAAAAAGTTACAGATAAAGACGGAGCGATCTATGCAAGAAAGCTGGCTAAAGAAGAAGGAATTTTCTGTGGATATTCTGCAGGAAGTGCTATTGCTTCTCTGATCCAGATGAAAGATCAGTTCACGAAAGATGATATCATTGTTGTTTTACTTCATGACCACGGTTCAAGATATGTAGGAAAAATCTACAATGACGAGTGGATGAAGGAAATGGGTTGGCTTGATTAATAAGCGGATTACTTTACGATAAAATAAAAATCAGAGCAAAATGCTCTGATTTTTTTATTCTTTATTAATATTTTCTTTGAGTGTCTTTTTGAGTAGGCTATACTCCTTTTCACTCATTGATTTCTTTGGAAACATATAACTGTACTTACCTTCCAGAGCGATGAATTCATTATTGCTATCAAAATATTCAAAATCCTTCCATTCGCTGGTTTCTTTCTCTCCGTCAATATTGACCGTAAAAAAAAGAGAATCAAATCTTATTTCGTAGACCTTACACTTTTCAAGCACACCCAGGTAATGATTCACCTGTTTCTTCCATCGGGATACTTTATTAATGCTTACAGACAGAAAAACCGTACAAAGCAGGAATATAAAGCTCAGAAAATATAGGATTCCCACACTGTCTTTGCTCAAACTGTCTTTCAAAAGAAATGCAATAAACAGAATAGCAGCAGCCACCATGGTGGTTATGGTCTTACTTCTGGTAGTAGGTGAGAAAAGCAAACTTCCCTGGTTTCCGCTAAAATAGATTTCTTCAAACGTCTTTCTGTCAGGTCTTAAGACAATCACCTTTTCTTCACTCATAATATAAATATATACTTTGCTTTATAAAGCTGCAAAGCTAGCTAAATATCTTCATATTGATCACTTATAGCAGCAAGTTTGTTCATCAGTTCCCTGTTTCTGTTTTTCAGGGCATTCAGTTTGTTCAGCATATTATGAATCACTTCAAGACCGGGAAGATTGATTTCAAGATCATAATGCCAGTTGGAAAACTTTTCAAGATCCTGCAGGTCTTCATACATCAAATAATGAATATCATTTTCAATATGAATGTTTAGCAGACCATACTCTACAAGATCATCAAAAAAAGTGATTTCTATATTATAGATTTTTACGAGTTCTTCCCGTGATATTCTTTCACTCATAGCCTAGGAATTTTTTAGTTGTTCAAAAAGTTCTTTCTGCTTGTCTGTAAGGTTTACCGGCAATTTCACTTCATAGGTTACAAAAAGATCGCCATGCTGTCCTTCTTTTTTATAGATAGGAAAACCTTTTCCTTTAAGCCTTACGGTCATCCCGTTTTGAGTTTCCGGTTTCACTTTAAGATTGACACTGCTATCCAGGGTATTTACTTTTACATCTCCCCCTAAAACAGCGGTATACATATCGATAACGACTTTAGTTTTCAGGTCATCCCCTATTCTTTCAAAATCCGGATCAGCCGGAATATTGAAGGTAATATACAGATCCCCATGAGGTCCACCGTTAAAACCGGGATTTCCATGTCCTTTCAACTTAATCTGCTGTCCATCATAAACCCCTGCCGGAATAGTAATTCTCACTTTTTTACCATTGATTTCAAAAGTTTGCGGATGAGTGGTAGCGGCATCTCTTAAATTCAGGTTCAGTTCTGCCTGAACATCTTTTCCTTTAAATTTTCCGGAAGCACTTCCCCGTGAACTTTTGCTAAAGCCTCCGGCCCCTCCAAACATACTTTGAAAGAAATCTGAGAAATCTTCCCCTTCACCAAAATCTGCTCCGGAATATCCTCCGTTATAATTCTGCTGCTGTTGATATTGCTTCTGCTGTTGCTGGGCTTTTTCGTATTCTTCGCCATGTTTCCAATGCTCTCCGTACTTATCATATTTCGCACGGTTTTCAGTATTACTGAGCACTTCATTGGCTTCATTCAGTTCTTTGAATTTTTTTTCTGCTTCCTTATCGTCAGGATTAAGGTCAGGATGTAGCTTTCTGGCCAGTTTTCGGTAGGCTTTCTTGATATCATCCTGTGTTGCGTTTTTATCTACGCCTAAAATTTTATAGTAATCTATATAAGCCATAGAAATGATGTTTACTCAAATTTATGAAATTTACCTCTGAAAGTTATATAAGAAAATGTTAAAAATAAAGCTATCTTTGATAAAAAGCCCATATGAAAGAAGTATTGAAAAACTACTCCGGAATTATATTATTGCTCTTAGGAATTAGTGTCGGAAGCATTATAGGAATTACTGCTCCCGGTATTGTAGAGTATATAAAACCTCTGGGAGATATTTTCCTTAATCTTCTTTTTGTAAGTGTGGTACCTTTGGTATTCTTTGCCGTTTCCAATTCTATTGCTTCTCTGGAGCAGCAGTCAAAATTTGGAAAGATTATTCTTATCATGGCTCTTACCTTTTTATTTTTCATCCTGACAGCCGCCATTTTTACGATCTGTGCAGTCTATCTCTTCCCTGTTTCCGGGGTTTCCGGAAGCTCTGAAGCTATTACAGAAGCAGCAAACAATGATACATGGGGTGACAGGATTGTAGGCTTTTTCACCGTGGGAGAATTTACGGCTCTTTTTTCAAGACAGAATATGCTGGCTCTTCTTATATTTGCTTTTATGACGGGTTTTGCTGCCCGAAAAACGGGAGAAAAAGGAGAACCCTTCAGGGTTTTTATTGCCTCAGGTTATGAGGTTATGAAAGAGCTTCTTTTATTGATCATGAATCTGGCTCCTATTGGTCTTGGGGCTTATTTTGCTTTTCAGGTAGCTACTTTAGGACCTCAGCTGTTTGGATTTTACGCTAAACCTTTAGGCTTATATTATATTGCAGGAATTATTTATTTCTTTGTCTTTTTTTCTATTTATGCTTTTATGGCCAATGGTCAAAAAGGAGTAAAAAGTTTCTGGACCAACGCCATTTATCCTAGCCTTACTGCCATAAGTACCTGCAGCAGTTTTGCTACCATGCCTGCCAACTTACAGGCAGCGTCTAAAATTGGAATACCTAATTCTATTGCCAACCTGGTTATTCCTATTGGGACAACCCTCCATAAAAACGGATCTTCTATGTCTTCCATTATAAAAATCTATGTTGCTTTTTTAATTATCGGAAAAGACTTTTTTGATCCTTCGAATCTATTGTTGGCATTGGGAATTACTGTTTTTGTAAGTATTGTAGCCGGAGGGATTCCCAATGGTGGATATATTGGTGAAATGCTGATGATTTCGGTATATAAATTGCCTCAGGAAGCTATCCCTGCTGTAATGATCATCGGAACATTGGTAGACCCGTTAGCCACTGTTCTGAATGCTGTGGGCGACGTCGTTGCCGCAATGTTTGTCAACCGGTTTGTGAAGACCTGATTGTAGAATGATCCCCGGCCAACCTTTCCTATAAAAATAACTATAATAACCGTTTAAGCTTTATTTTACATGAATTCCTTTTGTCAAAGTATTGGTTTATACACGCATAAAAATATTGAAATTGATATCAATACAGCTGAGGTTATCGAAAGGCTAAGGAAAATTACTTATCCAACCCATACTACTTTTATATCCCTGATTTCAGATCCGGCAATTCCCACAAGATTTAAATACAGAGGAGTGGTGTATGAAAAAAACTTCACGATTAAGAAAAGAAGGCGTTTTTTTGATATCAACCTGAATTATCCGGTGATTAAGGGAAGTCTGTATGATCAGAATAATAGAACTACTGTTTCCACAGCGTGTATTCCCTCTTTTTTTCAGATTGTCACTCTTGTATTGTTACTGGGCTTTTTCTTAGTTGCAGTCACTGTCAATATAAAAAATGGGGTTCAGGATTTTTCTTTCATTGCCGTTTCTGCTCTAATGCTGGGAACTCAATATTTTGTTTTAAAAAGAGAGATCATAAAAGGAAAATACGATTTTAAAAGAGAGTTGGACCATATGGTTCAAAAAAGCAGCAATACAGTTCTCCACTACCCCTATTCTACCAGTCTTTAGACTCTATCCTATTCACTCCTTAGTACGGGTTCCAGGTTTTCATATTCTTCGGGAGTAAAAAGCCTGTACTGAATTTTAAAGGTCTTCCCCAAAGGTGTTTCCAGTGAAAAGCCTCCCGGTCCGAAACCTTCTGCCACATCCAGGGTAAAGTGTGAGTACTTCCAATATTCAAATAAATCCCGGTCTATCCAGAATTCATATCCATGGATGGTTCCGATCATAGCATCATTCATTCTGGGAAAAAAACCTCCTTTCTCAAAACATTGAGGCTGCGTTCCTTCACAGCATCCGCCGGCCTGATAAAACATCAGCGCCCCATATTTATTTTCAAGCTCCCGAATGACCTCAAGTGCCTTTTCAGTTGCTGAAAGTCTTGCTATTTTTCCTTCCATTTTTTTACTTTTATATTGAAAAAAGTCCGGCAGATGAATCTGCCGGACATAGGTACTCATTATGGTTTAATTTGAGCCGGCAATGTCTAATACGATTCTGCCATCAATCTGCCCTTTCTTCATTTTATCAAAAACATCATTAATATCTTCGAGCTTTGCGGGGGTTACTGTAGCTTTTACAAGTCCCTCATTGGCAAAATCCAGTGCCTCCTGCATATCCTTTCTGGTTCCCACGATAGAGCCTCTCACAGTTATTCTTTTTAAAACGGTCTCAAAAATCGGAAGTTCAAAAGATCCGGGAGGAAGTCCGTTCAGTGCAATAGTTCCCTTTCTTCGTAAAACATCTATTCCCTGTTTGAAAGCAATAGGAGATACTGCTGTAATCAATGCGCCGTGCATTCCGCCAACTTCTTTATGCAAATATGCTCCAGGATCTGTATTTTTTGCATTGACTACCAGGTCTGCTCCTAATTTTTTTGCCAGGTCGAGTTTATCATCAGCTACATCAATAGCTGCAACGTGCATTCCCATTGCCTTAGCATACTGAACCGCTACATGTCCCAATCCTCCGATTCCTGAAATGGCTACCCATTCTCCGGGTTTTGTTTCTGTTTCTTTTAATCCTTTATAGACCGTTACTCCAGCACATAAAATAGGGGCTATTTCCAGAAAGTTGACATTGGATTTTAAATGTCCTACATACCTGGAATCGGCAATTACATATTCTGCAAAACCTCCATCTACACTGTATCCTCCATTTTTCTGAGCTTCACAAAGTGTTTCCCATCCCGTTATACAATAATCGCAACAGCCACAGGCACTATACAGCCAGGGAACTCCTACAGCATCTCCTTCTTTTACAAAGGCTTCGGGTCCGCAGGCTACTACAATTCCTACTCCTTCATGTCCCGGAATAAGTGGCATTTTAGGCTTTGCCGGCCAGTCGCCATCTACAGCATGTAAATCTGTATGGCAGACTCCACAGGCGATCACCTTTACCAAAACTTCATACCTTCCGGGTTCTCTTACGGGTACTTCTTCAATTTTCAGTGGCTGTCCATAGCCCTGAACTACTGCGGCTTTCATTGTTTTTGGGATCATATTCTATGTTTTGAGTTGTTTTCTTTGGGGTTATTCTATTTCATGAGTAAATAGGCTGCTATCCCGGTACACACGGTATTTCTCCGCGTGAGGGATAGTAAGGGCGGCGAGGTACGAGCCGGTGCAGAATGTAATGGAGCACCGAAACGAAGTGAAGCCCTGAATAGCCCGACCGTTTTGCCCTGGAATAGCCAAAGCAATCGGGCACGTCCTACATTAAATATTAAAAGAAGCCTAATTTATTTTTGTTATAAGAAATCAGCATGTTTTTGGTCTGACGGTAGTGATCAAGCATCATTTTATGGTTCTCTCTTCCGATTCCCGACTGCTTGTATCCTCCAAAAGGGGCTCCTGCCGGATAGGAATGGTATTGGTTTACCCAAACTCTTCCTGCCTCAATCTGACGCGGAATATTGTACAGCTGGTGTGCATCTCTGGTCCAAACTCCGGCTCCAAGACCGTAAATGGTATCATTCGCAATTTTCACGGCTTCTTCCTCATCTTTGAAAGTTGTAAAAGCCAGTACCGGACCAAAGATCTCTTCCTGGAATATTCTCATTCTGTTGTTACCTTTGAAAATTGTTGGCTGAATATAGAATCCGTCTTCAAGATCTTCTCCCAAATCATTGACATGACCTCCCACCAGTACTTCTGCTCCTTCTTCTTTTCCGAGTTGGATATAAGAAAGTATTTTATCTTTTTGAATCTGTGATGCCTGAGCTCCCATCATCACCGTTTTATCCAATGGATTTCCAACTTTAATCGCTTTTACCCTCTCGATCACCTTTTCGATAAAAGCATCTGCAATATCTTCCTGAACCAGCAACCTTGAAGGACATGTACAGATCTCTCCCTGGTTAAGGGCAAAAAGAACAGCTCCTTCAATCGCTTTATCCAAGAATGCATCATCGGCATCCATTACCGAGTTGAAGAAAACGTTTGGTGATTTTCCTCCCAACTCCAATGTGACAGGAATAATGTTTTCTGTAGCATACTGCATCACCAGACGTCCTGTAGCTGTAGAACCAGTGAAAGCCGCCTTAGAGACCTTAGGATTGGTTACTAAAGCTCTTCCCAATTCTGCTCCGAATCCATTTACAATATTTATAACACCTGCAGGTAGAAGGTCACCAATAAGCTCCATCAGGACCATAATGGATACAGGAGTACTTTCCGCAGGTTTTAATACGACACAGTTTCCGGCGGCCAATGCCGGAGCCAGCTTCCATACCGCCATCAGTATAGGAAAGTTCCATGGGATAATCTGTGCAATAACGCCAAGAGGTTCGTGTACAATAAGGGATACAGTGTCTTTATCCAATTCGTTATGAGAACCTTCTTCTGCACGGATTACAGAAGCGAAATATCTGAAGTGATCAATAGCCAGCGGTAAATCTGCCGCCAACGTCTCTCTTACTGCTTTTCCATTATCAATGGTTTCTACAATGGCAAGATATTCCAGGTTTTGCTCTATTCTGTCTGCAATCTTATTCAGGATAACACTTCTTTCTGTAGATGAGGTATTTTTCCAGGTTTGAAATGCTTTGTCTGCAGCATTTACCGCAAGTTCCAGGTCTTCTTTGGAGGAATGGGCTACCTGAGTGAAATTTTTACCGTCTACGGGAGAGACTACATCAAAATACTGCCCGTTAACAGGCGGTGTAAATTTTCCGTCAATGTAATTATCGTATTTGTTTTTAAATTCAGGACGCTGTAAAAGAGTCGCTGATCTTGGTTCTGTAATAGTGCTCATATTAGTATATTTTACATTTTTCTGTAATGCCAAATTACAAGTACACCTCTAAAAACATATAGCACAATCGTATAAAAAAAGTGCAGAATAGTGCATATGTTCAATTTTTATCATTTTATTAACAGCAACATACAGCCAAATTCTCTATATTTGAGTTACCTGCTTCATAAAAATGTTTAGAAATGAATAACAATAATAAATATTTAATAGATACTCCTGAATTAACGAAGGAAAACCAGCTATTGAACATTGTTGAGAACCAGACAAAATTCAATCTAAACAATTGTGAATTCAGTATCTATGAAACCCACAAAGCGGCTTTTGATGTAAAACTTCACTTCGATAATATAGCATTTACAGCAATGCTGAGAGGCAAAAAACATATGAAACTGGATAATAAGACCAACTATTTTGATTATTTCCCCGGTGAAAGTATTCTGGTTGCTCCGGGAGAAACCATGGTCATCGATTTTCCTGAAGCTGATGAAACTCCGACCCAATGTATTTCTTTGAGTCTAAATCCTGAGTTTATAGAAGACTCCCTGAATTACCTGAATTATAATCTCCCCAAAGTGGATGAAACCTCACAGTGGAATATTCAGCTGGATGAGTATTTTCTTTTTAATAACCAGGCCCTAGCCTCTGCAACCAATAATATCATGAGAATTGCTATGGATGATAATTCTCAAAAAGATATCATGGCTGATTTTGCCCTGAAAGAACTTCTGATCAGGCTAATGCAAACCCAGGCAAGAAGCATGGTGGAAAAAAACATGGTGAAAAATAAATCAAGGATAGGCTTTGTTGTAGATTATATTAAGAAAAACCTTCATCAGAAACTTTCTATTGACAGCATTGCAAGGCTGGCTTATGTAAGCAAATCTAACTTTTTTAGAATGTTCAAGGATGAGCTGGGAACTTCTCCCAATGAATTTATTTTGCAAGAAAGAATCAACAGAGCTAAAGAATTACTGGCAGATCAAAACAGCATTAAAGAAACAGCTTTTCAGACCGGCTTTTCAGACACCAATTACTTTACACGGGTGTTTAAACAACTTGAAGGCACTACTCCCAAGAATTATCAGAATAAAATTATATTTTCGAGATAAGATGTTCTAATCAATGATTATTTTCTTTTGATTAAAAACTATATTCATTCTAAGAAAATAAAAGAGGCTGCCCTAAAAGCAACCCCTTCAAATTAAATCAAAATTTGTTAATTATCATATCCTGGATTGGATTCTACCAAATTCCCAGCTACATTTGTTTCTGACTGCGGGATAGGGAATGTTAATTTCTGATCCGGAATAGTTTTGTTTCGAGCTGGATCTGGAACACCTGAAGTATTATAATAAGGTATTGTCTGACCCCATCTCAATAAATCCCAATATCTGAATCCTTCTCCTAATAACTCCTTCATTCTTTCAGCCTTAACCAAATTAATATCCGTAGATACTAAAGGGGCCTGGCCTCTTGATTGTAAAATCATATTATGATATTCAAGAGCTGTAGCTGCTGAACCTCCCATCAATTCAGCTTCTGCTCCATTTAACAATACTTCTTCATATCTGACCATTTTGATATTGCCTGCTCCTGTTTTATCAGGGTACTTACCATCCAGATATCTTGCATTAATTAACTTAAATCTTGGATCAGTAACACTATTATACATGCTTACTACAGCTGGTAATACTCTTATGTTTTTATATCCTCCACTATTTACAAGGTTAGAATAACTATCAAACGACAGCGCTGAAGCGGTACCTACTGCAATTTCAAAAACACTATTTGTATTCTCATTAGTAGCAAATGATTTTACAAGCGTATTTGCTGGGGTGACTTCATACTTACCTGAAGCCTTTATATCTGCTACATAAGATCTGACTTTAGCATAATCTCCTTTGTATAAATAATACCTTGACATTAATGCTTTTACAGAAATGGGATTGAGTACCGTTGGTTTATCACTTTGTAAAGTGGCATTACTCCCCATATAAAGCAAAGCATTAGCAAAGTCACTTTCGATCTGGGCTTCGGTCTCTGCGATTGTAGCTCTTTTCATCTTTGTTGTAGGATTGTAAACCAAAGGTAAAACAACCCCTAAATTTCCTCCTGAATATTTCTGACCATATAATCTTAATAGATCAAAAAAAGCTTGTGCTCTTACCGCATATGCCTGACCTTTAAGGTATCTTGCTTTTTCTTTAATCACATTAGAATCCACACTTTCGGACCACGTAAGTCCTGCCTCCTGAGTATTGATAACGACATTAGCATTGGCAACTGTCAAATACATATCTCTCCAAGTATTGGTTACATCACCATCTAAAGATGTGAAGGCATAATTTCCCCACGCTACATTACGCCCTGAAGCTCCTGTAGTATATGCTTCATCTGTATGAACTTCCCCATAGGCTATAAAGTTTCTGCCATAATAACTGACCGCCCTCATTCTCCCATAAGTACCATAAACAAAAGAAGTTAACTCTTCAACACTCGTTATAGGAGCTGCTTCTTTTTCCTGATAGAAAGTTGTCTCTACAAAATCATCACTACAAGAGGTAGCAACAAATAGTATAGAAAAGACTAATATGCTAGCTGAAAATATTTTTTTCATTTTTTTTGATTTAAAGTTTACATTAAAAAGATAAATTAACACCTATACTATACGTTTTCAATGTCGGCAAATCCAGATTAGAGGTCCCCCCTAAAGCAGTAGATGATCCTCCCAACTGAAGATCCGGATCATACTGAAGATTCTTATCTGTTACATTGGTCCATATATTATTTCCTAATACATATATTTCTACATTATTCAAGCCTGTCCCTCTTAAAAGATCTCCTTTAAAGTTGTATGCTATTTTTAAAGTTCTCAATCTCCAGTAATCGCCTTTATACAGGAATCTCGATGATGCTGAATTTGCTCCGGTAGAACCTGTTCCTCTGTTCCCTCCCTCAATAGGTTTTGGATTCATAGCATTAGGATTATCTGGCGTCCAATAATCTAATTGAGCCCTGTATCCTGGATAATTAGATGTATACTGCCCATCGCTGAACAAATAATTGGCCCATGAATCATAGATTTTGTTTCCAAATCCAAAACTTAATTGTGCATCTAGCGTAAACCCTTTGTAGGCTAGCTGAGTATTAGCTCCTCCAAAAAACTTAGGAATTCTGGTACCCTGAACTGCTCTTTGAGCCTGATTATAATTAGAAGTTGTTGCTCCGTCCACTCCATTGATATACCAAAGCGGATTACCATTAGAAGGATCTACTCCAGCCCATTTTCTCATATAGAAAGAATTTACAGCCTCACCAACTCTTAGGATATTAGTTCCTGAGATGACATCAGTCCCGCCATAAAGACTTGTGATTTCGTTTTTATTAAAGGTTCCATTCACTCCTAATTTCCAGCTGAAACCATCACGATTATTAATGATATTGGCATTGATGGTTAATTCAAACCCTTTGTTTACCATATCTCCTACATTTTCGATTCTTACACTGGAAGTGGTTGCACCCCCTGGTGATGTTTCAGATATTCCTCCCTGAGACGGGGAAAGCGGCACGAAAGTGGCCAGATCTTTTGTTTTTTTGTGATAGTAAGCAGCACTTAGTGTCAAATTATTGTTCCATAAACCTACATCCAATCCAACATTAAAAGGATTAACTTTTTCCCAACTTAAATTAGGATTATCTACATTGATAATAGTTGCTGCCGCATTGTTATCATAATTAGTAGAATATCTGTAAAGGGTATAAGGAGACATATAAACAGGCAATTGATTCCCTACCTGACCATAAGAAATAATAAATTTCATCTGTGAAACTGTTTTAGAATCTTTCAGGACATCCATTCTGGCCAAATCTACTCCGGCTCCAAGAGACCAGAAAGTACCTGCCTTCTGACCTGGCCAGAAATTAGACAATTTATCTCTTCTTACAGAAGCATCCAATAATAACAATTTATCATAGTCGTAGTGTATGGTAGCAGCATATCCCGCTCTGGAATTTTTTGATCTGTTTCCAATCGTTGAAATAGGAATCACAAAGCTGTCTAAGGTCTGTAGAAATGGAGCTCCAACATTACTTGCACCTCCTCCTATACTTCTTTGCTGGCTAGAATATGCTTCCTGAATCAAACTTGCATTGATATTATGCTTATCACCAAAACTTGTGTTATAGGATAAAATATTCTGTATATTAAAGTTGAAATATCTGGTGGTATAGGAATATAGCCTTCCTTTATAATTATATCCATCTCCATGTAGAGGTGAGTTATAGGAATCTTCTTCTATATTAATATATTCAGGAGCTGCAACAAATCTATAAGTTAGATTCTTTAAGATTTTATATTCAGCCTGAAGGTTAGCAAATACTCTAGCTGTTTTTGCTTTCTGAGAATTTACATTTTGTAAGTATGCAGAGTTAAATAAGCCGTTAGAAAGACTTCCTTCCACACCTAAATTATAGCTTCCGTCAGGATTGAAGACAGGGTCAATGGGATAATTAAACAGATAAGCAAGCATAGGGTTTGAAAAAGCCCCACCTGAACTCAAGGTACTTATTTCTGAGTAAGACATCTGAATATCGGTTGCAAGGGTAAATCTATCAGTTGCTTTATATTCTATACGGTTACTATTGGAAACTCTTTTAAAATATGAGTTTTTAACAACACTGTTCTGATCGTAATATCCTAACGAAGTATAATAAGATATTTTATCATTTCCTCCTGCTATGGAACCATTAAAATTCTGGAAATAGGCACCTCCTTTATTTCGGACCGCGTTTAACCAATCTGTATCCTGATTTTGAGAATAAATATATTGATATAACTCTCCAAGCTTACCATTTACAGCTAAATCAGGAACCATGGAAGCAGTTAATCCCGGATTTGCAGTAATTCTTGCAGGATTATTGGCAATTTGAACAGCCATTAAATCTTTCCATTCCTGGGAATTTAATCCTTTAGGCATTTTAATGGCCGTAGCTGCTACTCCTTGTTCAAAGTTTAAACTAAACCTTGGTCTTCCTTTCAATCCTTTTTTGGTTGTGATAATAACAACTCCAGCACCGGCATCAGCTCCATAAATTGCCGTAGACACCGCATCTTTTAAAATAGTTACACTCTCAAAATCTGAGCTATTTAAATTAGCAAGGATATTAGCCGTTGTAGAATTTTGCGTTAAGTCTCCCTGGTTAATTCTAACCCCATCCATAACGATGATTGGGTTATTATTTCCATTGATGGAGCTAACACCCCTTACACGAATTGAGGCAAATCCTCCGGGCTGCCCTGAAGCGGCTCCTGTTTGAACTCCAGCCATAGTCCCTGCTAACGCTTTTTCAATAGAAGCAGAAGAAGAACTTTGAGCTAAAGCCTTTCCTGAAACAGTCCCTACAGCTCCTGTAAGTTCCTTCACTGTCTTTTTCTGGCCAAAACCTACCATAACCACTTCATCAATCTGGGTAGTAGTTGTATCCTTTTTTGTTGTCTGTGCAAAAGCAGTTTGTCCTAAGAAGAACAAAACTCCTGCACTTAATACATGTAGTTTAACATTCATATTTAACACATTTTAATATTTTCAGAAAACAAATATCCCAATAAACATTAATAGTATCAACTTATAAAACACTGAAAAACAACATGTTATTACAAAATAATTTCATTGTAAATAAATAATAGTATAAAAAAAAATAGTGAATTAAAAAAAATGATAAAAAAAATTTAGCCCAAGAATATATTAACAGAATTTTAACAACCGTTAAAAATATTGTTAGCTTACACTTAATTATAAAAAGGAACAAAAAAAATTAATGTAAAATAATGGTTTAAGTATAAAAAATCCAAAAAACAATTACAGCAGATCCTTATTAAAATCAACAAAACAGTAAAAAATGGATAAAAAGAATTGCTAAAAACTTATAAAAAAGCAAAGCATTCCAATCCATTGAAATGCTTTATATACTATTAAAATACATTGAGTTTACAATAAGGTGTTTTTTCCTGAAAACTGAAATGTACACTTAAATGAAGTTAGAAAGAACAGATATCTACAGCTCTTCTTTATTCTTTATTCTTTATTCTTTATTCTTTATTCCAAAATTCTAACTCTGATAGGTATAGTATCTTGCTCCTATAAGAACAGGATTTTCAGATTCGATTGAGGTAAGCCCAAATCCTTTATAATCAGGGTTTATAGATTGATCTACCTGTTTTCTATGCAATTTCTCGTAAGTGTCAAAATCAATAGAAGTTCTATTGTTCAGATTTTCAAATACATTCCATTTTTCGACCACTTGTTTCCAGTTTTTAGAAACTTTACCTGCAAAAACTTTTGATTTTGAACCACTTCCGTAACCGAAGAAACCGATTTCTGTTCCTGATAATTCTTCATGATCATCAAAGGAAGTCTGTAAAGCAGAAAGAAATGCCATGAAAATAGAAGCGGTATACATATTCCCGATTTCGGAAGAAGCACGCTGTGTTTTCTCTATTTTATCACTGATTAGATTCATATAACTTTCAGATTTTGCCACTGCTTTTTGCTCCTCAGGGCTGGTATAAGCAAGTTCGTTTTCAAGACTGTAGATTTCTGTAAATACTCTTTTCCCATGAAAAGCGTAAGGAAGATGGAAAATAATATATTTCCAGTTTTCATAAGGTTTTTCCTGTCCTGTAACTTCTTTATAATGCTGATAGGCTTCTCTTATTCTGTCCTGATAACACTGATTGGAATACTGACCATCAAAAACAGGTTCATCCGTGAATATTTCAATGGTATCCGGGTACATTTCAGGTGCATTATGTAAATCTTCCTTTTTATACTGTCTTCTTGGTTTAAAAAAGTCAAAAACACTTTCTGATGCTACGCCCCAATGATTTTCTATTTCAAGGAGATCTGGCTTAGAAGAGATCAATAGAGCAACGGCTCCGCCTCCCTGTGTATATTCTCCTGAAGAAGCCAATTCATATTTTGCATAATCGCTGGCAATAACCACAGCCTTTTTATCTGGATTTACCCTTACAAAATCAAGAGCATTATGCAAGGCATCCACCCCTCCCACACATGCAAAGGTCATATCTACAACATCACAATGTTTAAAAGCTCTTGTTCCGAATTCTTCCTCCAACACTTTTTCTACCATCTGTACAGCATATGACGCAGTAGGCTTTGCTGCATCCAGGGCACTTTCTGTTCCTAAGTAGACTCTTGAAATCTCTCTGGGATCAATTGTATAATCTTTAATAAGTCGTAATAATGCTTCTGCTGCAAATGTTGCTGCATCTTCGTGAACATCGGGAAGCCCCATTTTATGCAGTCCCAATCCTTTCTCCAGTTTTGCAGGTTCAATCCCTCTTTTTTCAGCTAAATCCTTAATTTCCAAATATAAACCAGGTACATAATAGCTCGCCGCCTCAATTCCAAAAGTCATTTTATTCTAATTTTTATACGAATTTAGAAAATGTAGTCTGAATAACCGGTCAATATATCATGACTTTTTAACTATTTGTTCATAATTTAACTTTTTATTTCTGGCTATCAATCACAAAAAAAGCAGCATCACAAAATTGTAATACTGCTTTTTTATTTTTAATCAGATCTGCGAAACCTATCTGAAATTTTCAATAGCTTTATTCAGGGCATCAATCTGTTTATTGATACTCGCCGATTTCTGTGGGTTTTGTTTCAGCAATTCCATTTTTTTGCTTAATCCGTCTTTCAGCATTTGAACAATCATCATCTTAGCCTGTGGGTTATTTCCCATATCACTTTTTGCATAATCCAACATTTTCGTGATATTTTCCACTGCTTTTAGATTGTCAGAACTCATGATCCAGTTATATCCTTCTTCTGCAGTTTTCCCCAATTCCGGATTCTGGAATTTAACAAACGGGTAAAATGCAGCAAGTGGAGCAATATGTTCCATTTGAGAACTTATTTTATTCTTCACAATAACCGGAAGTAAAAGGGCAAGCAATTCATCTGAAGCCCCATCCAGTTCAATTTTATCAGCTAAGGCATTCGCCCGTGACGGATCAATGGTAAGAACAGCACTTAAAGAATTTCCTTTAACCGCATTGGAAACTGCATTCACTCCTTTTTCAAATATCGGAAGGTATTTCTTATCTTTTGTTTTCGCCAAAGCACCAATAGCCGCAGCCTGAGCTAATGTTTTAGGATCATTCGAAGCTATTTTTTCAACTTCTGTTCCCAGCGCTTTCATCTGATCGGAATTGGTAAGATCCATTAATTCCAACGCTTTAATTCTTATTCTAAAGAATGGATCTTTTAAGGCAGCCGCCAATAATTTTATAGCAGCAGGACTTTTCCCTGCCTGGTCTTTAATTCCAGTTAGAGCTTTATATCTGCTTTTAAATTCTTTAGAATTGGTAAACTGCAGCAGGTTCTGCTCCGGTGTTTTGGTATCCGTGATATCAGCTAGCAATATTCCGTCTGCATTGATATTGATAAGATCCGGTGTTTTGGATACATCGAAATTAAAAGTATTCTTGGTTTCAGCATTCACCCAAACATTATATCTTTTAGGTTTGCCATTATCATATACATCAATAGCTAAAGGAAACTCGAATAATTGATCCTGCGTCTGATTAACTGTTACAGCAATCTGTTTTTTTACAGGTTCAAAAGTAAATGAATAATTCAATTTTGGATTTCCACTTCCAAAATACCATTGGTTAAAGAACCAGTTCAGATCTTTTCCTGAAACTTTTTCAAAAGAAAGTCTCAACTGATGGGCTTCAGCGTTTTGATATTCATTGGTTTTCAGATAATCATTCATACCGGCAAAAAAAGCATCATCTCCCAGATAATTTCTTAGCATATGAAGGATTCCGCCTCCTTTCTGATAGGTTACCAGATCAAAAACATCTTCACGGGATTCATAATTGAATCTTACCAGGTTTTTCTTAAAATCCGCAGGGTTATGAATGTACATATTCACATCCTTCATCTGGTGGTAATCTGCCTGATCTTTCCCATACTTATATTCATTCCAAAGATATTCGGAATAATTGGCAAAGGATTCATTCACGGTAAGGTTGCTCCAGCTTTCTGCGGTCACAAGATCTCCAAACCAATGATGGAATAATTCGTGGGCAATAGTATCTTCCCATTTATTTTCATCAATCAGCTGCCCCGGTTTTTGAAGAATATCACTTCCGTGAAGGGTCGCCGTAGTATTCTCCATAGCCCCACTTACATATTTTCTTCCGGAAATCTGTGCATATTTTGCCCATGGATAATCATAGTTCATTTTTTTGGAGAAAAACTCGATCATTTCAGGAGTGTTTCCGTAGATCTGTTTTACATAAGGTTCATATTCTTTCTCGATATAATAATCAACTGCAATATTTTTCCATTTGTCTTTCACTACGGCATATTCTCCTACTCCCATAAAGAAAAGGTAGGTAGAATGTCTTTTATCCATTACCCAATGGTCAGTTCTCAGGTTATTGGATTCTTTCTGAGAATCTTTTAGAATACCATTTGAAAGGGTTACATATTTGTCAGGAACCGTCATATAGATTTCCTGAGTCGTCTTTTGATTGGGTTTATCAATTGTGGGGAACCATGCAGAAGATGATTCGGTTTCACCCTGTGTCCAAATTTGGGTAGGCATATCAGGCTCCGTACCCTGGGCATTAATGAAGTAAAGTCCTTTTGCATCATTAATCGCCATGCTTCCTTTTTGTTTTACCTCATTCGGACGGGCTGTATATTTGATATAAATGGTATAATCCTGATTCTTCTGATACGTTTTATCAAGGGTAACCTTTAGTGTTTCATCTTTATATTGGTACTGCAAAGGAGATTTCTTTCCGTTAGTCTCGAGAGCAACCTCATGAATCAGCATTCCCTTAGCATCCAGAGTCAATTCATTGGTAGGATAAAAATAGGGTGAAGCGGTCAGCCATTCTTCCCCGTTCATCTGTTCTTTCTGATAATCAAAGTTTACTTTCAGCTTGGTATGTTTAAGCTCCGTTACTTTAGTATGAGTGGCTCTATACACCTTTTCTCTTCCTGAAGTCTCAGTTTGTGCCGATACAGTAGCGGAAAATAAAATCCCAAGTATTGCAATGGATAAAATGGCCTTTTTCATTCTTCTATTTTATTATTATTTTTAGAATTATTTTTTTATTATTATTTCAAAAATATCATTAACAAGCGTTTCGTAGTCACCTGTTTTCAACTGTTCTTTTGTTTTGGCAAAAGCTTTTTTCAGTTCACTTTCCGGATTTTCATCATCGATGATATCTACGGAAGCCACTCCTTTCAATTGAAGTAATGCATTTTTCAGTACTTCTATATCAGCAGTTTTTTCAAGATCTACTTTTAAATATTTCATGAGAGGTAATTTCCTTTAAAATTACAAATTTCTTTTGGGGCAGCCTACGGGAGCTGCATGATAAGTTCATGGGAAGAGGAATTTGTTACAACGATACCTGTATTTATTAATTACAGATGAAGGAAATCTAAGAATGAGATTAAAGATTTCAAAAAAATGAATTGAGTACCTCTTTAAAGATACAACAGAAGATAGTTAATAATCTGTTGGGTAGATTCCGTTATTTTCCAGCTGATGTCTGATTCCACTGTCATCTATTGAAGCACTGTCTTTTTTTATGTAATCAAGAATTGCTTTTTTATGATCAGGATTATTAAATGACATCAAGTGATACAGGTATTTCCTCTTCTGAATTTCATGAATAGTATCATTGGCAAGAAAATGAAGATATTCCTGTTCTAACTGCAGAGTGTATTCTTTTTTATGCCAATTGCTGAGATAAAGAATTGCCGGACCTCTATGCTCCTGGAATGCCAGTTTTTCGATCTGCTTTTTCAGATGATCAGAATAGGTCCTGTTTCTGAATGCCATTACGAGCATAGGCTCGGAGGAATTTTTAGCAAACAAAAGCATACTGTCCAGTTTTTGCAGACCAGCATCTGATCTCACCTCTTCAGATTTCAGTGTATTGGAATAGTGTTGATATAAAGGTTCAGCAAGGTATTCATAGCCGATGATGCATCCGTTCTGAGTATGAACCTTCCCTTTTCTATTGAGAATTTTTTGAAAAATGGCTGTAGCATACTGAGGATTTATTTCTAAAAGTCCCACTGCTGCATATAGGGCAACTGCATTATTTCTATTGTCGGTAAGGCTTAGTAATTCCCCTTCTGAGGCCAGATCATACAGTTTTTTTGCATTTTCAAAATTAGGATTTTCAGTAGCACCTTTTGCCAAAGCCTCTGTTTGATACGTATTTAAAGTAGAGATATCCCTTACTATCCTTCTTAAATGATGAGGTACCTGTACAGAATCAAAGACTGCATCTTTAGAAAAGTTCAGATCTTCAACAAGAATATCATATCCCTGTTCTTTATTCTCTTTTTGAGCACAGCCGAAGAGAATCAGTGCCAGGGCAACTACAAAAACACGGGAAAATATCATTATATCGCTACAGGAGCTTTGATTCCCGGATGTGGGTCATAATTTTCAAGGGTAAAATCTTCAAAATTAAAATCGAAGATATCTTTGATTTCCGGGTTTAGCTTCATAGTAGGAAGAGGTCTTGTTTCTCTTGAAAGCTGTCTGTTTACCTGTTCGAAATGATTGTTATAAATGTGAACATCACCGAAACTGTGTACATAATCTCCTACTTCCAGATCACAAACCTGAGCCACCATCATTAATAAAAGGGCATAGCTGGCAATATTGAAAGGGACCCCAAGAAATACGTCAGCACTTCTCTGGTACAGCTGTAGGGATAATTTGCCATCCGCTACATAAAACTGGAATAAAGCATGGCAAGGAGCCAATGCCATATTAGGAATTTCCGCAACATTCCATGCAGAGACAATCAGTCTTCTGGAATCCGGATTTTTTTTAATCTGATCAATCACTTCTGTGATCTGATCTACAATTTTACCGTCAGCACCATTCCAGCTTCTCCACTGTGCACCATACACCGGCCCAAGGTCACCATTTTCATTGGCCCACTCATCCCAGATGCTCACGCCGTTATCGTTAAGGTACTTCACATTGGTATCTCCTTTCAAAAACCAAAGTAATTCGTAAATTATTGATTTCAAATGCACCTTTTTAGTAGTCACCAAAGGAAAACCTTTTGACAGGTCATATCTTAGCTGATATCCGAATACACTTCTTGTTCCGGTACCTGTTCTATCGGTTTTATCTGTTCCGTTATCTAAGATATGTTGTAAAAGATCTAGGTAGTTTTGCATTTTGAAAGGAATTTTATGGTTCAAATTTACTAAAAATGATCAAAAAAAGCATCCCTTTTTATGAATGCTTTTTATAAGTCAGATACTCAATTTCTATTAAAGAACTGTGTATCTGTTATCTGGAAAATAATTATTTTACGTAACTACAGAATAAAAACACTGACATCATCACTGTTTCCTTTCATTGATTTCAACTGACCGTATTTATTTTTCTCTATGAATTTATCATTCCAGTATTCCAAGCTTACCGGCCCGAATTTTATAAGTTTCTGGTACTTACTTTCATCAATGATATCTTTTATCCCATAGTCGACAGAGATATCTCCTACTGATTTCAGTTTTCCCATTCTGCTGTTATCAATAACATCGCTGGGCCAGTAATCGATGGTTAAGTTTCCTATTTTCTTTACTTTGCCCCATTTTTCTTTATTAAAAATCGTGTCGTCCCAATATTCCACATCAATATCTCCTATCTTTTTCAGTTGGCCGTATCTGGCACTGCTTTTATTCAAATCATCCCAATAATCTATTTTGACGTCACCTATGCTTTTAAGCTTGCCATATTTATACTGGTCAAAATAGGGGTCTTCATAATAGGTAAGCTCTCCATTCAGATCAGGATTGTGAAAATCGGTGATTTTCCCCTGAGCATCGATTGTAATGATAAAGCCGCCCACTTTAAGATTTACAGATTCCAGATCATAGGTTTTCCCTGAGATATTAGCACGGATTTGTGCTTGCAGGGTCATGCTACACCATAAGAAAGTAAAGAAAAGTATATATTTAAATTTCATCGTTATTTACCAGATATTTTCAATGGTTTGAGTCATGGTATTGATTGCAAATACATCTCCCTTTTTCTTGCCAAACATTGCTTTTACCAGTGGCGATTCTGCTGAAACAGTCATGATTTTCTGATTTTCAACTATAATTTCCCCTATCGAAGCTGCAATATAAAAAAGCCCTTTATCGGTTTTCACCAAAGCTCCATTCTGAACTTTTTCAGAAGGATCAGAAGTTATTTTCTGCAGGATAGCCTGTTGATTTAACGTTTCGTTAAGCTGTCTCTGAAGGTTATTAATTTCCTGCTGAAGCATTTCACGTCCGGTTTCATATTTATCCCCCATCGAACTTTTTGTATCATTATTGGAAGCTCGGGTTTCTGCAATCAGGGTTTCAAAATTTTTGATCTTTTCGGTAATTTTTGTATTGATTCTATTTAGTATTTCCTGTTTGTTCATTGTTGTAAGTCATATTATTTTTATGATGGATGAGTAAAACCAGCCCGCCAAAATCAAAGATTTTGACACCCCTCCGCCGGAGGGGAATGGAGTACCTTTGAAAACTGATAATTAAGGTTTCACAATTTCAGCCAGTGCTGTAATGGTTTCAGGATTCATTTTTCAAAAACAACATAGTCTGATATTTTGAAAATAAAATCTTTGCCGTTGCTGAAATCTCTTTTTGTTTTATCAAAAACATTTTTGAAAATTCCTGATAAATGATCGTCTTCAATAGTAAAATGTACAGGTTCTTTGGACATATTCAGGACTACCAGCACTTCATCCTTTCCATTTTTTCTTATATAGGCCAGAATTTTATCATTTGCTGTTGTATTCAGAAAATACGTGATCACATTAGCATCACCACCTCTTAAAGCCGGATTGGAAGCTTTTAAATCCAATAATATTTTATAAAAGTCTGCAACCTGGTAGGTATTGGTCCATTGGATCACATCTTTTTCGAAAAATTCAAGTCTTTTCATATTGGGAAGCTCCTGACCTGAGTATACCAATGGTACCCCGTTCCATGTTGCTGAAAATACGGCCATGGGTTTTGTAATAACACCATATTTTTCATATTCCGTTCCATTCCAGGAGTTTTCATCATGATTGGAGGTAAACCACGCCCTCATAGACTGGTCTCCTATATTGGAATATTGAATCAATAAATCTTTCAGTTCCTGAAGTGGCTCATTTTTCTTGTAATAATCGGCAGACTTGTGCATCCATTTCCACGAATAGCTGGCATCAAAAACTTTTCCATATTCGGGACTTTCCAATTCATCAAATTCTCCCAGCCAAAAAAGCGGTTTTACTTTTTCAACTTCAGGACGCGCCTGTTCCCAAAAATCTACTTCTACCCAGGAAGCAAGATCACATCTGAAACCGTCAATATCTGTTTCCTGCACCCAAAATTTCATAGCTTTGATCATCTCCAGACGCATTTCCTGATTTTTGTAATCCAGTTCGATAATATCATCCATTCCGGAGGCTATATGAAATTTTCCGTCAGGATCTTTTAAATAGAATTCAGGATGTGCTTGGGTCCATACATGATCCCAGCCCGTATGGTTAGCTACCCAGTCTATGATGATTTTGAACCCTAACCTGTGGGCTTCATTCACCATATCTTTAAAATCCTCAAATGTCCCGAATTCCGGATTCACTGAAGTATAGTCGGCTGCAGCATAAGGGCTACCCAAACTTCCTTTCTTATTCTGCTGTGCAATTGGGGTAACAGGCATTAGCCAAAGTGTTTTTATACCCATTGCTTTCAGACGGGGCATCTCTTTGGCAAAAGCTTTGAAAGTTCCTTCTTTGGTATATTGTCTTATGTTTACTTCGTAGATATTTGTAGTGTATTTCCAATCTTTTGGCAGCTCTGTCATTTTCCGGGTATTTTTCTGAGTGGTACAGGAAACAATTCCCAGACCAATTAAGCTTAATAAAATTAATTTTTTCATTAATCTATTTTTAACAAAAGTAATGATTTTGGGAAGTAAAAGTGGGAAAAGGCAAAATCACGGAAAACTTATCCGGAATATGGCCCCATTATCCTTAACACTCCATTTGCTATGCAAGTGAATTGTGAATACATGTTAACAATTAAAAGGTGACATATTCCGTATTCTTTCATCTTCTCTTCAATAAAAAAAGCCCCGGATCAAAAATCCGGGGCCTATATTGTATTGTTATCTCTTATCTTTCGTCGTCATTGTCATCTTCGTCATCGAAAGCGTCATCATTGTAGTCATCTTCTTCCTCATCATCAAAGCTGTCATCTTCATCTGAAAAATTTCCACCTGATCCGAAATCATCTTCAAATCCAAAATCATCATCCATTAATGGGGTAGCTGATTTCTTTTTAGATCCCGTGTTTCCACTTTTACTTGGTGCTTTCAATGGAACATTTCCAAATCTATATACAGTAATTGGATAATTAACACCTTTTGTCTCTTCGATGACTTCTATCAGCTCGCAGAAGAATTCCCATAAATCAAGAAGTCCATACTGGAACTGTGCTTTGTCGCCTACATTTTCAAAAGCTTCATCAATGTATACGTCTGACATAATCTCACCATCACCATCATCACTCATATCTTCTAATGGGACACTTTTTACTATTGTTCCGTCATTTTCCAACAGATTAAAAGTAGAAAGCTCGTCACCCTGCAGACTGAATGCACTTTTAATACCTAAATGTAAGTTCCATAACGTTTGTTTTCCCTTAACTTCAATATCTCGGAAAATATCCTCTTTCGCATCTAATATTACGCGGATTTTGTAAACCATATCAGTTTCTTAAATTACTTTTTTGCCTTTATAATTATGATAAATCTCTGGTGCAAATATATAATAAATGAGAGGTGACAAAAAAATATTTCAGGATTTTTTAAAATATTTTTTTTTCTTACATTTTGCCAAAGTTATTTACTTTTTTCCAGCATAAAACTGAATTTCGTCCCTTCAAGGTATACGCTTTCTACGGTAATGTTTTCGTTATGAGCTTCAAGGATATGTTTTACGATGGCCAATCCTAATCCGGATCCGCCCTCTCTTCTGCTTCTGCTGGTTTCTACACGGTAGAAACGTTCAAAGATTCTTGGAAGAATTTCAGATTTTATTCCCATTCCATTATCTATAACTTCTATCAGCACTTTGTTTTTTAAGACACTTGTTTTTACAATTACTTTTGCTTCCTGCCTGTTTGCATAGTGGATAGCATTCGAAATAAGATTAATAAAAACCTGTGAAATCTTCTGTTTATCGGCATCCACAAAAATTTGTGGATGAAGGGTCTGGATTTGTAATGTTGTATTTCTTTTTTCTGCCTCAAGATCAAGGAGGTCAAAAATTTCTTTGATCAGAAGGTTAACATCAAATTTCGAAATATTAAGGTTAATTTCACCTGCCTCAAGCCTGTTGATCATATCAAGATCTGTAACAATGGCTATAAGTCTTTCAACAGATTTATCTATTCTTTCAAGGTATTTGTCCCGAATGATAAGATCTTCCACCCCACCTTCTCTTAGGGTTTCTACATAGCCCTGAATAGAAAACAGCGGAGTTTTAAGCTCATGGGAAACATTTCCGATATATTCTTTACGGTAACTTTCCATTTCCTTCATCATGTCAATTTCTGTTACCTTTTGCTGATTAAGATCCGAAAAACGTTCTCCTAATTCTTTAATGGTAATATTTTCGTCATGATCGTGAACAATTTCCTGTGGAAGAAGCTGAGAAAGCCCTCTCACCTGTTTTCTTCCATAATAGCTGAAAAGAAGTTCTAATACAACATAGTTGATAATAAAGATCATGACTACACAAACAAAAACCCCCGCTTTGAATAAAGGGGTTTCATAATAGATATCTTTTAGTGAGTCGAAAACAACTACTAAGAAAAGCATTACCAGTGTCAGCAGACAGGAAGCAACGAAGGTAAGTCTGTAAAATTTCAATTTTACAAAGTTTTAGGATTGAACGTAAAGGTAGGTTTTTTAAGTGATTAAACGATCAGTTTATAGCCTATCCCTTTTAATGTCTGAATGGTATTGATTCCCAGTTTCTCTCTTAATCTTCGGATATGAACGTCAATAGTTCTTTCTCCTACAATTACATCATTACCCCATACTTTTTCCAGAATTTCTTCTCTTTTGAAAACTTTCTCGGTATTGGAGGCAAGCAGATAAAGCAGATCAAATTCTTTTTTAGGAAGCAAAAACTGCTGTCCGCTTTTGGAAACCCTGAAATTATCTTTATCAATAATAAGGTCTCCGATTTCAATAAGTTTAGCATTATCTGAAACCTGAGAAGTCAGTTGTAACAGTGCATTTACTTTAGAAATAAGGATTTTCGGTTTGATTAGTTTTACGATGTAATCATTAGCACCTGCCTGAAACCCGGCCAACTGTGAAAACTCTTCGCTTCTTGCTGAAAGGAAAACGATAAGAGTTTTTTGTAGTTCTTTCACTTTACGAAGCTCCTGACAGGTTTCAATGCCATCTTTCTCAGGCATCATTACATCCAGCAAAATAAGGTCCGGAATAATTTCCTTTGCTTTTTCTATACCTTCATTACCGTTAGTAGCAGTATAGATACTATAACCTTCTTTTTCCAAGTTGTAAGACAGAATCTCTAAAATGTCCAGTTCATCGTCTATTAAAAGAATTTTTTTACTCATCTTCTAGTTTAAGAATTCCCACAAAATTAATTATTTTCATTGATTTTATCTATCCGGGCAATGTTAACTAATTATTAAAAAACAGATACGTCAATTTGAATTAGAAAATCATTAATAAAACAGATAAATAAATACATATTAAACAAATATACAAAAGAATAATTGAAATAAAGCAAAAAAATGTAAATATAAAAAACAAACATTCATAGTGTATGATTGATCAATTCTATTAATACAAACTTCACAATTAATTAAAATTCTCCTAAACGTTTAGTGAAAACTTAGCCCTTATTTTGCCCCTGAAAAAGAAGTAAAATGAAAAAACAACTCCACAAGAGCATTATGCTACTTGCTTTGTTTTCTGCCGGCTACGCATTTGCACAAAGTCAGATCTTAGAAGGTAGAGTACTGGATGAGAAAGACAACACACCTATTGAGGGGGTAAAGGTAAAGGTAAATGACCAGGAGGTCGTAACTGATATTGCCGGATACTACTCTATCAATCTTTCTCCTGGAACCAACTACATTATCACGGTAAGTTCTAACGGATATAACAAAAAAGAGATCAGTGAAGTTATTGTAAAAAATGACGCCAACACTCACCTTGATATTGTTCTGGAAAAGCCATCCGCTAAGGAAAAGGAAATTGAAGGAGTTGTTATCAAATCCAATGCAAGAAAAGAAACGATAGCTTCTACTATCGGTTTGCAGAAGAATGCAGGTGTGGTTTCACAGGTTATAGGTGTTGAAGCTATTAAAAGAAGTCCGGATAGAAACACAGGAGAGGTTCTGAAAAGAGTATCCGGTGTGAGTTTATTTGACGGAAAATATATTGTTGTAAGAGGTTTATCTGACCGTTATAACCAGGCTATGTTAAATGGGATTCAACTTTCCAGTACTGAGCCTGACCGAAAAACTTTTTCTTTTGACCTTTTTCCTGCCAGCGTTATTGAGACCCTGGTAATCAATAAGACTTTTATTCCTGAATACAGTGGTGAATGGGCCGGAGGATTGATTCAGGTAAATACTAAAGATATTCCCAATAAAAACTTCTTCAATGTACAAGTAGGTGTAGGAGGAAATTCTATTACAATGAATAAAGAATTTCTTATGCAGAAAGGAGGAAAATGGGATTTCTTGGGTATTGATGACGGATACAGAAAGATCCCTACAAATATGCCTGCTAAAAATGCTTTCAGTATTCTGAATGAAGCTCAGAAAACAGATATTGGTAAGGGATTCACAAAAAACTTCGGATACAACAGCGTTGGTTATCCTGAGAACATAAGTTTACAGCTTGACGGAGGTTTTAATACCAAAATTTTCGGAAAAGATTTAGGGGTTATTGCTGTTCTTAACTACAGCAACAACAAAAGAAGAACAGAATCTAAAAACCGTTTCTTTACGATTAATGACCAGCTTGCTGACACCAACTTTGATTACTACACTGAAAAATACACAAATGATGTTATTTTAGGAGGGTTATTAAACCTTACTTTAAAACTCAATAGCAATAACAAAATTTCCCTGAAAAACATTATCACAAACAACACAGTGAACCATATGTCTTTCAGAACAGGAAAAGATTTTGAATTTGATCCTATCAACGGAACCAACATTATCGCAAGAGAGATAGGATTTAAGCAAACTACATTCTATAATTCAACCCTTAACGGAACTCATAAGATAGATGCTCTTGGTGGTCTTACCGTAAACTGGTATGGAAGCTTTGGAATCCTTGATCAGTATATTCCGTTATTGCAACGTTTACAATACAACCAGTATACAAACCTTGACGGAAGTCCTTATTTAGCTCTAATCTCTAATGGTCTTTCTCAAAAATCAGGAAGTGTTTTCTATTCTACATTGAGCGATTATCTGTATAATGCAGGTGGAGATGTATCAAAGACTTTTACCATGTTTGGACAAAAGCAAACCGTTAAAGGGGGGTACTTATTCCAGGTAAAAGACAGAATCTATAACTCAAGACCATTCTCTGTAAGGCTTGAAAAATACAACCAGGGATTACTTTCCCAACCTTTTGAAAGTATCTTCAATTCTGAGAATTTCGGAACAGATGGTAAGTTTACATTTGATGAAATTGCCGGAAATCAGTACAGATATATTGCCAATACAATCCTTAATGCAGGATATTTACAGTTTGACAACAACTTTGCTCCATGGTTAAGAGCTGTTTGGGGATTAAGAGTTGAAAACTTTGATCAATTGGTAGGAAGTACAAAAAGAAGTGATGACCGTTTTGTTAATACTCGTGTAACAGACTTTTTACCAGCTGTTAACTTAACCTTCAAGGTAAACCCTAAAATGAATGTCCGCCTTGCAGGTTCTCAAACTGTTGTAAGACCTGAATTCAGAGAGGTTTCACCTTTAGCTTATTATGACTTCGATTTGGGAGCTACTGTAATCGGTAACAAATTCATTGAAAGAACAAAAATTACCAACGTAGACCTTCGTTGGGAATATTATCCAAGAAACGGAGAGATCCTTTCCTTAGCAGGTTTCTACAAGAATTTCAAAAATCCAATCGAATTGTACTTCAATCAATCCGGAGTAGGAACCAGTAATACCTTCAACTATCTTAATGTAGATAAAGCCGATGCTTATGGAGTAGAGCTGGAATTCAGAAAAAAACTTGATTTCGCAAGCGCTCTTAAAAACTTTACGTTAGGTGGAAACTTCGCTTACATCAAAAATAAAGTAACGGATGAAGCTACGAATATTGACAGACCAATGCAGGGACAGTCTCCTTACACCATTAACTTAAGTCTTCAGTATGATGCTGAAAAAACAGGATGGTCTTCTACAGTACTTTTCAATATGATCGGAAGAAGAATTCTTTATGTAGGTAATGATCAGGTGCCACCAATCTGGGAAGCTCCGAGACCTCTTTTAGATTTCCAGATTGCTAAGAAGATCTGGCAAAACAAAGGAGAAATCAAATTAAATGTTTCTGATATCCTTAACCGTCGTGCAAGATTTTATCATGACCTTAACGGAAACAAGAAATATGACAACTCTGATGCTCTTGCTATAGAAAGAGTAACAGGAACCAATATCAGTTTAACACTGGGATACAATTTTTAACACATTCAATATTTAATAAATAATTTAATTCTTTATAACATGAAAAAATTCGTTTTATATTCTTTAATGCTTGGCGCTCTTGCTACAACTACTGCATGTAGAAATATAGAAGAAGACGGGCAAACCATCGTTCAGGGTGGTTCCGGAAATGGAGAAACTGACAACCTTATTCTCTCAGGAAAGATCACATCCAATGTTACGCTTAAAGCTAATAAAATTTATAAGTTAAGAGGATTAGTATATGTAACAAACGGAGCAACTTTAACCATTGAGCCAGGAACGAAGATTGTAGGTGAAGCTGATAAAAATGGTGCTTTGATTATCACAAGAGGAAGTAAAATCATGGCAGAAGGTACAGCTGCCAACCCTATTATCTTTACTTCTGAAAAACCAAGCCCAAAAAGAGGGGACTGGGCAGGTGTTGTCATCCTAGGAAATGCTCCTACGAATGCTTCTTTCAACAACCAACAAGGAGTTGGAGAGATTGAAGGAGGTATCAACAATACAGAAGGACATGGTCTTTACGGAGGAAATAATGCTGCTGACAACAGTGGTATCTTAAAATATGTAAGAATTGAATATGCAGGATATGCATTCTTACCGGACAAGGAGATCAACGGACTTACGTTCGGAGGTGTAGGTAGCGGAACTACTGTAGATTATGTAGAAGTTGCTTACGCTAATGACGACAGTTTTGAGTGGTTCGGAGGAACAGTAAACTGCTCTCACCTTATTTCTTATAAAGGTCTTGATGATGACTTTGATACAGATAACGGTTATTCAGGAAAAGTACAGTTCGGTATTGCGGTAAGAGATGCTCAGGTAGCTGACGTTTCAGGTTCTAACGGATTTGAATCTGATAATGATGCCAACGGTTCTGCTTTAACGCCTCAGAGCTCTGCTACATTCTCAAATATGACGATTATCGGGCCAATCAACTCTTCAAGCACAAGTACCAATGTAGGTTCAATCAACTCATTGTTCCAAAATGGTTTACAGATCAGAAGAAATTCTTCTATCTCAGTATTTAACTCTGTTTTCACAGGTTTCCCGGTTGGTTTATTCGTTGATGCTACCAAAGGAACGCCTACAGATAAAAACATCACTAGTGGAAGTCTTGCTTTCGAAAATAATATTTTGGCAGGAAGTGTAACTCCTTTAAAATACGGAGCTTCTACTTCTTCTCCAACAGGATATTCTATCACTGATCTTACGACTTTCTTTAATGCTAAAGGAAATACAAGCCTTACCTATACAGCTGATGTAAAATTCACCAATGCATGGGCTCCTGCAGGAACGACTCCTAACTTCTCCCCTGCTGCTGGGTCACCATTATTGACTGGAGGTGTATTCACCCATACTAAATTAGCATCTTGGTTCACGCCTGTAACGTACAGAGGAGCTGTAAAAGACACTAATGATACTTGGTATGCTGGTTGGACTAACTATAACTTATAATTTATTTATTAGCAGTTAATATCATATCAAATTATTAAAAAAAGCCTTCAGAAAATTCTGAAGGCTTTTTTACTACTGTCACTTTTGCTCTGGATATACAAGTCATATACTTTCAGACAAGCTGTAAACAATCAACCACCGGAAAAATCCGATGGCTGATCTACAAAAAACAAGTGTATATAAAAAATATATATTCTTTCTAATTTCTCCAAAACAGATTCCCGTCATTCATCAGGGCTTCTATTGTGGTCATTCTGGAAACAGCTTCTGCGGAGCATGATGCATTGGTAAAAACAATAGCTGCTTCATCTCCTGCTTTAGGCCACTGCTGTTTTCCTTTTTCATCCAGTGGAAGAATACTCTGGGTAGCAAACTGCAATGCTCTTGATAATGCCAGCTCTGTCGCATATCCATACAGTTCAGCGATCAGGTTTGCTTTCTGCAGCATATTTCCTGATCCGAAAGTACTCCAGTAATCCTGTACATTATCGTTTCCTATCAATACATTCACCCCATATTTCTTTAAGGTAGGTATCGGCATTACAGTTCCTTTGAACGGGACAGAAGATGCTATTCCCACTTTCCCTTCAGCCAGCCTTTCAGCAATCTGTTCTGTTTCTTTTGGAGAAAGATGGGCTAAAGCAAAAGCATGACTTACAAATGTTTTCCCCTGAAGTTCCGGGTTTTCAATAGCTTTATCAATCAGGTAATTGATGGTTTTCATACCTGATTCTCCTACCTCATGGAGGTGAATATCAATTCCTTTATGATGATCTAAAGCCAACTGAACGGTAAAATCCATTACCTTTTCGATACTTCCATCAATACTTAAAGGATCAAGTCCCCCAATAAAGCCTACACTTTTCAGCTGTGCCGCTTCTTTCAGTAAAGGAGCTGTATCCGTATAATATACTCCATGCTGTGGGAAAGCCACCAGCTCAGCTTTGAAAGAGTCTTTTTTATTTTCAAGGGCCTGCTCCAGATGTTCAAGTGATTGTAATCCCGAAGTAGGATCAATATTAAAATGAGTTCTTGCAAAATGAGTCCCATAATGTTGCTGCAGGTTGATGAGCTGTTCAGCTCTTTCTACAGAAGTTTTTAACAGTTCAGGAATAATCTCCTGTTCATAGGCAATCATATCTTTTACCGTTCTCCTTTTCGGAGAGAGTGCCTGCCATGGAAGTCCGTATAATGTTTTATCCAAATGGATGTGCATATCTCTGAAAGCAGGAAGCATCAGATATCCTTTAGCATCTATAGCGTTTGAAGCCGGTTCATTAATTTTTACTGCTTTTATTTTCCCATCTTCAATGTCAATACTGAAAAGATCTGTTTTTGTACCTGTTACCTCTTCATTTTCGTATTCAAAACCTGTCTCCAGGCGGACATTTTTCAGTGAGTATTTTCCTTTTGCAGCTAATTGATATGGAAATTGCATGATTTAAAATTTTAACAATACAAAATTACATCAGCTCTTCCTCAAAACCGGTGTATCAATTATGTCATATGTTGTACAAATTATTCTTTAAACTGAGAGGGAGTCATCCCGGTTTGTGCCTTAAAGAATTTCGAAAAGCTGGCATGGTCATAAAAACCAAGATCATATACAATGTCTTTTACAGACATTTCAGAAACTTTCAGAAGACGTTTTGCTTCTAATAAAATTCTGTCCTGAATAAGGGATGATGCTGAAGCATTGAGATTTTTTTTGCAGACAATATTCAGATAATTGGCAGAAATATTAAGTTTATCTGCATAGAAAGAAACGGACCTTTCAGTTTTAAAATGTTCATCAATCAGATGTAAGAATTTTGAAATAATAGGATTTGAATTATAGACTTCAAAATCTTTGAAAGCACCTTCCACAGACTTACTTACCAACAGGCCTATCAGCTCACTTCTCTTCTGGATCAGTTCCCAAAAAACCTTTTCTCCATTCAGTTCTTTCTGGATTGCCTGAAATTCATATCTGAAAGTGGTAAAAATATCCTGGGAAAGATTGATCACCGGATGGTTCTGGTAATAGGATGCGGAAAATCTTAATGAAGGCAGAAAACTTTCAAACCAATCCCTGCTGATCATCAGCTGGTACCCTATTGTTTCTTTTTCAATCACCCATTGATGCACCTGATCCGGAAAAACAAGATGGATCTGGAAATCTTTCACCTGATATTCTACGAAATCAATCGTATGAGAACCAACTCCCTTTTCAAAAAGATTAATGATAAAAAAATCGTGTTTATGGGGATCATCAATAGAACGTGCCCCGTAAAGTTCGTTAAACAGCAGATTGCAGCCCTTAAGCTGATTCTCACTAAACTCCTGAATTCCTAAAATGGGAAAATGATCCGTATGATAACCCACACTACCTGAATTTCTCCTAAAATTAATAAAAATTATGAGAGAAAAATTAAAATAACCACAAAAGAAACAAATACTGAATCCTTTGTGGTTCAAACACAAACTAAAATATATCTAAATTTATCAATTACAGGATATTAAGTAATGCAAAGACAAAAGGATAAAACTCAATACAGCTTAACTCTTTGCACTTCTACGCCTACTCCTACGGTATATGCTATGATGTTAAGATCTCAGCTATTTCTTTAAAACCTAGTGATTCTGCATGTTCCAAAGGAGTCTTCCCTGAATGGTCAGGAATGTTGATATCTGCGCCATTATCTTTTAAAATCTGCACGATTTCCTGATATTTCCGGGTACCATTTCCAAGGATCACGGCTTCCATTAATGCCGTCCATCCTAAGCGGTTCACATGATTGATCGGGAAACCTTTTGCCTTTACTAAAACTTTTACAGTTTCTACATATCCCCGTTCACATGCCGGAATTAATGCGGTACCATTATATCGGTTATACAAATCAAAACGGGCTCCGTTATCCAGAAATAATATAACCAATTCTGTCTGCCCGCTTGCTCCTGCATATAAAAACGGACTGTCTTTCTGATGATCCTGGAGGTTCACATCGGCTTTATACGAAACAAGCAGCTTTGCCATTTCTATATTCTTTTCTACTGTTGCCAGCAGTAATAAAGAACGTCCCCTTTTATCCTGAGTATTAACATCCGCTCCATTTTCTAAAGCAGATTTTACGGCCGTGAGATCATTGTTTTTCACCTTTTCTATAATATTTTCCTGAGGTCTCGTATCTTCTTTTGAGAAATCAACCGGTTTCTCTCCGCAGGCACTCATACTTCCGAATGTTAAAAGAAATACTAAAACTTTCATAATCGTTTATTTTTAGGTCGAAAACTTAAAAGACTACATTTCCCTGATACACCAATGATTCAATATTTGAAATCCTAGATACAGCTTCTGCAGAGCAGCTTGCCTTCAGCAATACAAAATCTGCCTGGTCACCTGTTTTGGGCCACTGCTGATTTCCTTTATCATCTAATGGAAGGATATTTCCTGTCGCCAGTTTTAAACTTCTTGACAGTAAAAATTCTGTAGAATACCCATATAACTGGGCCATCAGGTTGGCTTTCTCCAGCACACTTCCTGTTCCGAAAGTATTCCAGTGGTCTACAATACTGTCATTACCTGTCAATACCTTTACATTATGCTTGTATAAGGTTGGAATAGGCATAATCATTCTTCCAAAAGGAATCGTAGAAACAATTCCTATTTGGGCCTCTGCTAATTTTTCGGCTATTTCTTCCTGTTTTGTATTCTCCAGCTTAGCCAGGATGAAACAGTGACTTATATAAGTTTTCCCTTTTAAAGAAGGGTTTTCATTCACTTTTTTAATAAGATATTCTACGGTTTTCAATCCGGAATCTCCGGTTTCATGCAAATGAATATCTATTCCTTTTTGATGATCCAATGCCAACTGAACGGTAAAATCCATTACTTTTTCAATATTTCCGTCAATATTGAATGGATCTACCCCCCCAATGAAATCAATATCCATCTTCGCAGCCTCTTTCAGATAAGGAGCTGAATCGGTATAGAATACCCCATGCTGAGGAAAAGCAACCAGCTCTGCTCCAAAACCTTTCTTCTTATTCTCTAAAGCCTTTTGAAGGTTTTTTAATGATTGAAGTTTTGAAGTAGGTTCAATATTCACATGGCTTCTGGCATATGAGGTTCCTTTTGACTGCAACAGTTCGATCAGTTTTTCGGCTTTAAAAGTTGAATTTTTCAACATCTCAGGAAGCATTTTCTGCTCCAGTTCTATCATCCCTTTGATACCGCCAGTTCTTTTTCTCACGGCCTGCCATTGATCTCCATAAAATGTTTTATCGAGATGAATATGCATGTCTTTAAATGCGGGAAGCATAAGTAATCCTTTTCCGTCTACTGCTTTAGCATGAGGTTGGTTGGGAGCAATTTTTGTGATCTTTCCATGCTCAACTTCTATATAAAACAGATCCGTTTTGGTGGATGCAACTTCTCCTTCCTGATATTCAAACCCGGTTTCCAAACGAACATTTTTAAGGCTTAATTTTCCTTTCGCCAATATATTTTTCTCATCCAAAAAAGGTGATGCTGTCATGATATTAGGGAGTAAAGTTAATCCGGCCATTGCCCATGCAGAATTCCTGATAAAATCCTTACGGGATATATTATTGTCTGAAGTCATCATTTCCAATCTATTTATGACAAAATTAAAAAGAATGATCAGGAACAAAGTGTATGGTTTATTACAAAATCTGTATGATTTATGCTTTGAAAATTTGTTTTTATAGGGTATGATCTAAAAACAGGTAAAAAACAAACGATGACTTTAAGTCTGTTTAAATTTCTAATGTACTGATGATATGTTTTTCTAACACAAACATTATCCATATTTTAAGGGAGCAAAGGATAGAATCAACTTCGTTGACTCGTCGAAGCGTATGGATAAGCATATGTCTTCATCAGCGATGAAATCGCATCACTTTGCCCACTTACAATAAAGCGGAATTATTCATAAACTTTGCGTTCATCTTTTTGATCAAAAAAATAATTTCAAACTGACCTATTGAGTCTTGTCAACAAAATATATAAGAATTCCTGAATAAAATTTAAACAGGCTCTTTAACTCTAGAAGTAGAGATTCCCCTTTAAAAAAAACGATAGATTGAGTCCTGTTACCCAAAAAAAAAGACCAGATTAAAATCCGGTCTTTTTTATTATTTATTAGAATATTCAAATTTCCTTACTGCTTCCAGCGTCATATCAATTTCTTTCTCCTTGATCGCATCGCTGATGAAATAAGTTTCATATCCGCTTGGTGGAAGATACACTCCATTTTGCAGCATTTGATGGAAGAAGTTATTAAATAACGAATGATTGGCTTCCTGAGCTTCATCAAAATTTGAAACTCTGTTGATATGGAAGAATACAGACATCATAGACCCTTTTCTGTTGATCTTATGAGCAATTCCTTTTTCATTTAAAATTTTTCCGATTTCAAAATCTAAAGTTTCTGTTGTTTTATTCAGTCTGTTGAAGAATTCCGAATCATTTTTAATAAGCTGAAGGGTTTTTAATCCTGCTCTCATAGCCAGTGGATTTCCACTTAACGTTCCAGCCTGATATACGCCTCCTTTTGGAGCCAGATGATCCATAATTTCATTTCTTCCCGCAAAAGCACCTACCGGCAGACCTCCACCGATTACCTTTCCATAGGTTACCAGGTCAGCTTTCACATTGAAAAGCTCCTGAGCTCCACCAAAAGCCAATCTGAAACCGGTCATTACTTCATCAAAAATAAGTAAAGCCCCATTTTCGTCACAGATTCTTCTTAAATTTTGAAGAAAATTATTTTCGGGTAAAACACAACCCATATTTCCTGCAACAGGCTCGATGATCACTGCTGCAATTTCACCCTGATTATGACGGAACAGATCTTCAACCTGTTCAAAATCATTATAACGGGCTAATAAAGTATCTTTAGCTGTTCCTGCTGTTACTCCCGGAGAATTGGGATTTCCGAAGGTAGCAGCTCCACTTCCTGCTTTAATCAGGAATGAATCTGAATGTCCGTGGTAGCAACCTTCAAATTTTACAATTTTATCTCTTCCTGTATACCCTCTTGCCAGTCTGATGGCACTCATACATGCCTCAGTTCCTGAAGAAACCATTCTGATCTGGTCAATATTAGGTACATTTTCAATGATGAATTTTGCAATTTCTGTTTCCAGTTCTGTAGGAGCACCGAAAGAAAAACCTTTCTCAGCCTGAATTTTCAGTTCTTCCAAAACTTCAGGATGGGTATGTCCTAAGATGGCAGGGCCCCATGAATTGATGTAATCGATATACGTATTATCATCTGCATCGGTAAGGTAAGCTCCTTTTGCCGATTTCATGAAAACAGGAACTCCTCCCACTGATTTGAATGCGCGAACCGGAGAGTTTACTCCTCCCGGAATGTATTTGTAGGCTTCATCAAATAAAGCCGAACTTCTTTGATACTTCATATATTAGTTACGGGTTGACAAGAATTGATCAACAGTTAATAAGTAACCGCTAATGATCCTTTATCAACAAAAATTAATTTCTTGGTTTTTTATCTATTAAATAAATTAACTGTCCTGCAGATGGCTGCTGTCCTTCATCCATTCTGTTTTTAGCATATAATTTATGTAATTTGATTCCGAATTTCTGGGCGATATCATGCATATCTTCCCCTGATGCAGCCTTGTAAGTTGCCGTATTTCCTGAAGAATTTTTAGACTCAAGGAAAACAATATCGTTTTTCTTTAATACATCGTTTTCCAGCTCATTCCATTTCATCAGTCTGCTTTCGCTCACTTTAAATTTATTGGCAATAAACTGTACGTTAGTATCTTCAGGAATAACAATATATTTCAGACCATCATTTGGATGGCTTTTGATTAGAATAGCATTAAGAATCTCCGCTTTTGTTTTGATTCTCTCCACTCTTTTCTGCTGCTGTGCATAAGAGGTTTGCTTGTAAGGAACTTCTACAGTAACAGGATCTTTAGTTTTTTTACCCATTTTTGAAGGTTCAAGCTGTGCCATGAAAGCTCTGTCATCCTTAAGGTCCGGATACATTTTTAGAACGGCATACAATACTTCATTAGAACTGGTATTGTCGTATTCGTATAATCTGTATTTTTCAATTTTAGTAATCAGGATGGAAGCATAACGTGGATTGGTGGCATATCCTGCTTTTTTAAGACCATAAGCCCAGGCTCTGTAATCCTTCATATCCAGATTAAAAAGATTGGCGTAGTATTTCCTTGTAGATAAAAATATGGAATGGTCTTCATAAGACTGTCTTGGATCTTCATACACACGGAAGCATTCATTAGGTGCATCATCTGTATGTTTCATTGTTTTACCTGTCCAGTCTTCCTTACATTTTATTCCAAAGTGGTTTTTACCCTCCAGCGCCAGCCTGCTTTGTCCACCTCCTGTTTCCAGCAGTCCCTGTGCAAGGGTAATAGAAGCCGGAATTTTATATTTTTCCATCTCCTCTACCGCATATTTAGCGAATTTTTGGATATACTGATCTTCAGTTGCCCAATTTTGGGCAGAAAATTTTGATAAAACTAAAAGGCTTATTAATAAGAAAAGTCTTTTCATGTTTTTCAATTTTACTTATATAATTAAATTTCTATTCTGTTTTTCTAAAAGCAGATTTGCTCCCTCAATCCCCTGTAATCCTCCTGTATGAAAGCACAATATCCTGCTGTTTTCAGGAAAGTAGTCCTGCTCCATCAATTCAAAAACCCTCTGCATCATCTTTCCTGTATAAATCGGCTCTAAAGGAATATTATATTTCTCTTTAAAATCATTGATAAAACGAATGTTTTCATCATTTATTTTACCATAACCTCCAAAACTTGAATCTATTAGATTAAAATTATGTTTCAAAGTTAATTCTCCTATTTTTTTCTCCAGTGAAGTATCGTCAACGACCTTAAATCCTATAACGTTCTGATTTTCTTTACAAAATCTTGAGATTCCGGCAATGGTCCCTCCTGTTCCCACTGCGGTGCAAAGATAGTCAAAATCTTTTGTTTGCTCATTGAGCATCATTTTTATCCCCTCCACGGCCTCTTCATTGGTACCTCCTTCCGGAACGATCAACGCATCAGGGAACTCCTGTTGCAGGAATTCAGTGAGTTTTTCTTTATGACGGTACTCCTCACGGGTGACAAATTTCAGGTTCATCCCATTTCTTTTGGCAAAAACCAAAGTAGGGTTATCCCGCCATTTATTCTGCAGCTCTTCCCCTCTTATAATTCCCAATGTTGGAATACCCGCCATGTTCCCGGCAGCAGAAACTGCAGAAATATGATTCGAGAAGGCTCCTCCAAAGGTAATAACATAAGGGTTTTCAGGATTTTTTTCCAGATACTTATTGATATTATAGAAAAGTTTCCAGTATTTATTTCCTGAAACTTGAGGATGGATAAGGTCTTCTCTTTTGATAAAAAGGCTCACCTTTTTATCAGTGAAAATTTCCTGAATGGGAACAGGCTCGGTGGGAAGTTGTAATAACATGTTTATTTTTGAACTACTCAAGGTTTATTGATTGCAAAAATAACAAAAGATTTATTTCCTTATAGGTTTCAACAGCTGTCGAAATTCTGATGAGGTATTTTCGTTGAAGAATGTATTTACTAGGTTTTGGCTAAAGCCAATGGTTGAATGTTTATTTGTAAGCGGGTTCCTGTAGTTTAAAGACCATTATTTTAAGATTCTGTTTTTAAATAATAATTTCTAACTTGGTTACCACAAAACTAAAAGGCCGGGTATGAAAAAAATATTGATCACCATTATATCTGCACTTGTTGTCATCGTCTTCATGGCAGGAATGTTTTACATTTTTTTTGGAAATCAGTTCTTTTCCCGTTCAGAATTGGATATCCCCGATAAGCCCAACGACAAAATAATAAGTATGTTCAACACCCAGGTTGAAAAGGAAATAGAAAACCATACTCAGAGTATGATGTATCCAGGATATATTCCTGAAAGCAGACAAAATACCATTGAATATTTAAAAACACTTCATTTTATCGAAAGCTCAACCCGCTACGGTGTACAGTCTACCCAACCCAGAAATCAGCTTGAGCTGAAAATCACTTTCAATGATGGAAGTGTTGTCAAAGAAGTATACACAGGACATTCCTGTTCAGGTTATCTGTCTCCCTGCTTACTGATGAAAGTGGAAATGAAAGAGGGTAAAGCCATTAAAATATTTACAAACGGACAGGAAAAGAAAGGTTCTCCGGAATGGATTATACCTGATTTGGATATCTTAATAAACAAAGCAATTCTCTATGATATCAAGAGAAATCACAACAAGTATTTTGAGCCTCAGAAAACTCAACAGGATTTTGATAATGAATGGAAAAATAAAAAATAGAACTTTATCATTTTATATATTTCCAAAACCCCCACAGCTTTCTTGTTTTGAGATAATTCAAATCTTTTTCTCTTGCGTAAGCTTCTCTTTCAAATGAAATCCTTTTATAGGCCAGATATCCATCTTTTAATTTGAAAAGCCAATAATAATATTCGATGACATAGAAAACATAAAAGAAAATAATGAGCATCTCCAGCTGCTGTCTTAAATGGATCTTTTCGTGATTGATAAGTACTTTATTTTCCTTATCTTCGGGTTTCCTAATGAAGATAAAGGGAAAGAGAGCAATGCCGTTAATTTTTAATTTTTTTAAAGGCTTTTGGCATACAATTATCATAACAACAAATATAAAAAGTTTTTTGACTAACGTTTAACTTATGGCCCATTTTGACATCAAAGAAGGTGAGGACTTTTACTACAACGAACAGGGATACAAGGTTTTTACAGAAAAATTTCATCTGAAAAGAGGACATTGCTGTAAAAGCGGCTGCAGACACTGTCCTTACGGGTATGATAAAAAGACAGATACATTCATTAAAAACGATAAAAAAAATAAATAAAATGAAAAAATATATTTTTATCTTGTTGGCTTCTGCTACATTAGGTCTTACTTCATGTAGCCCTTTTCAGGTACGTTCTGATTATGCTGAAACAGCCAATTTCAATTCTTATAAAACCTATAAAATAAGAATTGATGATTTGAAATTGAATGATATTGATAAAGACAGGGTTTTGAATGAATTGTCAAGACAGCTTCAAAGCAAAGGACTTCAGTCCGGAGAGAATCCTGATCTGATCGTCAACGTAAAAGCCAATCATAAAAAAGTAACGGATATCAATTCTTCATCACCTTACGGAATGTGGGGCTGGGGAGGCCCGTTCGGATGGGGTGTAGGAATGAGCAGAACATGGACCAGCAATTATAATGAAGGAGCATTGATCGTAGATCTTATCGATTCAAAAACAAACAAATTGGTTTGGCAGGGTATCGGAAGTGGGATTTCTGTGGATTCACCAAAATCCAAACAGAGACAAATTCCGGAAATTCTTGCTGAGATCATGAAAAATTATCCGCCACAAAGGAAATAAATTAAAGCACTTATTATAGATGCCGGTACATTTTGTGCCGGCATTTTTTATGATGGCTATAAGAACAGATTTAGAATAACTCTGATACAGGATGATTTTAATTAACAAACAAAACTGTAGTCTGATCCTGTTGAATTATGATGCAGACTTTCATCACTTATCCTATTTTTACATACCGATTTGCTAAAAAATTCTCCTTGCATCCCTACTCCATTTTAATGAACAATGTTGTTCAATTGCTTATTATGCAAAGCACAATATTGCTTGTTGAAAATTAATAATTATGTAATTTTTTATTCATAAAAATGTAGTATTCTTGCTGGAAATAATATTAGTATGAAAAAAATCATTTTATTTTCTGTTTTTGCAGGCCTTGCCAATGCTCAGGCTCCTGCAGGATATTACAATTCTGCCAACGGACTGAGTGGTGCTGCTTTGAAAACGGAATTAAGCACCATTATTACCAATGGACATCAGGATAAAGGCTACAGTGGATTGTGGACCGGCTATAAAACCACTGATATTGATAAAAATTATGAAAATGACGGGTCTATCCTTGATATTTACTCAGAAAAGCCTGTAGGAGCAGATCCTTACAAATATACTCCGGGCACCAATCAGTGTGGTACTTATTCTACAGAAGGGAATTGCTATAACAGAGAGCATATTGTTCCTCAAAGTTTATTTAATCAATCTTCCCCTATGGTTTCTGATATTCATTTCATCAGAGCTACTGACGGAAAGGTAAACGGTATGAGAAGCAACTATCCTTTCGGACAGGTGGGAAGTGCTACTTTTACATCTAAAAACGGATCTAAGCTTGGAAATTCTGCATCTTCAGGATATTCAGGAACTGTTTTCGAACCGATCGATGAGTTTAAAGGTGATGTGGCACGTATGATCTTTTATTTTGTAACCCGTTATCAGAGTAAGCTTTCTTCTTTTTCTTCAGGAAATATGCTGGGAAGTTCTGCATTTCCGGGCTTACAGACATGGGAGCTTAATGTTCTTTTAGCCTGGAACAACCAGGATCCTGTTTCTCAGGCTGAAATCAACAGAAATAATGCATCCTATACTTACCAGGGTAATAGAAACCCGTTTATTGATAATCCAAGCTATGTGAATCTTATCTGGGGATCTCAACAGCCAAGCAATGATACACAGGCTCCAACAACGGCTACAGGGTTAGCGGTTAGCGGAAAAACATCTAACAGTATTTCTCTTGGATGGAATGCTTCTTCTGATAACGTAGGTGTTTCTTCTTACGCTGTTTATATGAACGGAAGCCTGAATACTACAGTAAATTCTACTACAGCTACCATTTCAGGTCTCAACCCTTCTACTACCTATACTTTCTATGTGGTTGCTAAAGATGCTGCTGGAAATTCTTCCGCAAACAGCTCTACTGTTTCAGGAACAACCAATGCAGGATCAACCAATCCATCTACAGACTGTGTCAATGAAACTTTTGAAACCATCCCTGCCACCAGTGCCTCTTATTCTACAAGAACATGGAGCAACGGCGGGATCTCCTGGACAGCTACTGATGCCAGAACAGACCAAACGATCAACAATAAAGCCATTACCATAAGAAGCGGTTCTTTAACATCAGGTAATTCAGGCAATGGTATTGGTTCTTTAACAGTAACTACCCAGCTGAAGTTTTCCGGAAGTAATGGAAATCTTGATGTAAAAGTAAACGGAACTACAGTAGGAAGTATTCCTTACAGTGCAACGGCAACGACTACTACGATTAACAATATTGATATTTCTGGTAATGTAACTGTAAGTCTGGTTAATGGTTCTGCAAGTAACAGAATTGCTATTGACGATCTTAAATGGACATGTTATCCTGGTGGAACTGCCAGAAAAGCTCAAACTGCAGCTTTAGAAACAAAAGTTCAAAATTTTAAAATCTCTCCTAACCCGATCACTAATCAGGAAATCTTTGTAAGTGGAGATGTACAGCATATCAAAAAAGCAGAGATTTATAATGTACAGGGGAAAGTAATGCAAACGGTTACTCAGCCTTTTAAAAATGGAAATTCTATTAAGACCCAAAATCTTGGTCAGGGAATTTATATTTTAAAACTGGATAATACAACGATGCAGTTTTTGGTAAAATAATCTTGAATTGATAACAATAAGTAAGGCTGGTCTCTATTTTCAGAGACCAGCCTTTATTTTACGCCTTTCGTGTTTGCCAATACAGAGATTCTCTTGTTCCTGAATGCAGTATTAATTTTGACGCAAAGGCTTATTTTTAAAATGTTTAAACCTAAGAAATAGCCGCAGGCTAATCTGACCAAGCAGCCGTGAATTGCACTCTTTATTCTTTATCTTTCCTCAATTACTTGCTATCCTTCTCTTTAATAATCTTTGACCAATCGGTAAACATTTTGGTAATGGTATTGGTATTCATCATACTGAAAAAGAACATCCCTATCAATACAGTGAGCCAGCAATACGCTAATTTCACACCGTTTCTATCCGTGATAAAGAAGAGTATAAATACGGCAAGAGCTCCTATAACAAAGGTAAACATCAGCGTATACAGCAATACATGAATAATATACATATTGAATTTCAGCTTTCTGAATATCCAGCCTATTACAGCTACAGGGATAAATAAAAGCAAAGGTAAAAACAGGGCTCCAAATATCGCGACTTCAGGATATTCTGCCATTTGTTTTTCGAGTCCGAAAAAGGTATTAAAACTGAACTCCGTCATATTGTTTTTCGGCGTTTGTTACTTCCAGTAAAGTTTTGTCTTTATAACCCAGCATTTTTGCCAGTATTACATTGGGGAATTCATGAATTCCTATATTGTAAAGGTTAATGCTGTCGTTAAAAAATTCTCTTCTGTCTGCTATTTTGTTTTCAAGTTCAGAAATTCTTTTCTGCAGTTCCAAAAAGTTGTTATTGGAAGCAAG
Source organism: Chryseobacterium sp. KMC2 (assembly GCF_016756935.1). Taxonomy (NCBI): domain Bacteria; kingdom Pseudomonadati; phylum Bacteroidota; class Flavobacteriia; order Flavobacteriales; family Weeksellaceae; genus Chryseobacterium; species Chryseobacterium sp. KMC2. The sequence continues at coordinate 176,033 of NZ_JAESIT010000005.1, read as the reverse complement.
CTCCGGGTAGTTTTCAGAAACGGCAAAGAATGAAGATAAAGCCTTTGAAGTTTCATTGGCCAGTTCGGTCTTTTTATCAGCATCTGTAGTACTGTTATAAAAGGTTCTCAGTTCTGTAAGGCGTGTAAGCAGCTTTTCTTCATAGCTCATAAAGTGTTTGGCTACGTTCACTAGATTAGGAATTTCATCTGCTCTTTGTTTCAAAACCACATCAATATTACCGTAGGCTTTTTCTACATTGAATTTGAGCATCACCAGCTTATTATACAAATTGATGAAGAAGCTTATAACGGCAACACCCAGCAGGATCAGTAATATAATTGCAACAGTTTGGTTCATTATTGTGTAAATATAAATATGATTATTAAAAGGATAACGGAACAGGTAAACAGAAAAGACCTCAACAACGGCTGATATTTATTCCATACCGTGATTCCTGATGCAGAGGTGATTCCCAGCACTTTATAATGGTCGTCTTTTCTGATAAATGGCTGTCCGTTTTTAACATCGGCATAGCCTACCAACAACATTTTCTGACCGTCTTTCAGAAGGGTTTCTTTGTGTCTTTTACTATTGTTGCTGCTAATATTTGTTTCTCCGAGAAGGATCAATTCAATTCCTTCGGGTTCTACCTCTATAATTCCCGTTTCATCTTTTATCTGAAAAGGATTGCACTGGGTTTCTCTATGTATCGTTCTGTAAGATTCTTTACCGTCTGAATCTTTATCAATATCTTCAATGGTATAATAATATCCGATACAGGTTTCATTGTCTACCGGAGAAAGTAAAGGGTTTTTCATGACCAATGTTCCTTCCACTTCTACAAGTCCTTTAGCTAAGGATTTTATTTTCGAGGTTGGAAGAGATTCCTGCAACCTTAAAAAACGTTTAGCAGAAGTAGGTTTCATTAAGGTAAGAAAAATGAAAACAAAAAATACTACAGGAAAAATAAACAATGCTTTTTCTGCATAAGCATCATAATTACTGGATATTTCATACAGATACTTATGTAACGGCATTTTCTCTTTAAAAATAGTCCACAGAATAAAATAGAGAAAACAAAATCCTATTATTCCCAGAACAATATATCCCGTATATGACGTTTTCTTTTCGCTCTTCATAGATGATTTGGATATTGAAAGCCCATTAAAACATTCATTAAGAATGGGGATGGCCTTCAAAAATACATTTTATTTCCAAGATTATATGATCTCAAATTCATTTTTTCCCTGCGGAATATAGAAGGTAATATCGAGCATCAGCTCTTCCTTTGTTTTAGGATCTATTAAATATAATACGGCATCACCATTTGGCCTTTTTAAAACAGCTGTTCTGTTGTCTGCATACAGGATCATCATGGCATCAGCAGGTATCGGCTGAATTTTCATGCCTCCCATAAACTCATTAAGTAATTCTTTGAATCTTCCTTCGGATTCCTGTGGAGACAGATACATCGACTGAGCCATATTTCCTTCTCTTCTTAAAATGAGTTTCTTATACTCATCATATTTGGCATTCTGAATCAGCCTGATGATTTTATTATAGGCCAGATCCAGTTTTTCCCGGCAGTCTTTAACATCCTTAAGGTTCATTCCGTCCTGCCATGCAGTAAGCTTATAAGGAACATCGGCATCAAACGAACTTTCATACCTGATCACCGGTAATTTTTTATCTTCTACGGGTTTAGACTGATAGTCTCCAAACTGTTTATCAAACACAAAATTATTGGTAACATCAAAAAGCTTGATATTGAATTTCAGCTCAGCCTGTTTATCAATTTCGGTTTGCCCTGCCACCGGTAAAATAGAGGCTGTTATCGTCTGTTTTCCTTTTTCCAGTATGGCATAGTTAACAGGGATCATGGTAGATACCTGATTGGTAGCATTCATATGGATAACCGGATAATCATTAATCCTGATCTCAAACATACATGCTGATGCACTGAAGTCAATTACATAATAAGGCTGCTGCATGGGAAATATATACTATTTTTTTACTGGTTTTATTTTATTGAAATTGAAATATTATCTGTTCGGATCAATTAAGAGAAATTTTATCGAGATCCTGATATCCTGATCCTTTCAGCAGATCTTTCCATTCTTTATTTTTAAACACAAATAAATTACATCTGTATTCATCAGGTTTATTATCTATTTTGGTTTCACAGTAATAATAGATCATTCCTTTATTTTTCCATATAGCCACTTCCTGTCTGAATTTATTTTGAGTCTGTATGATCTCATTGTCTTTGACATCTGATTCAAAACTTTCATGTACTGTGGTAAAAACAGGTTTCTGAAGGGTTTTGTTTAAGTTTTCAAAAAGAGCTTTTTTTTCAGGTTCGGTATAAATATCCAGCTGGTACATTCCCAGCTCGTCATCCTTTTCATTAGCGAGAGGTCCAATTTCTTGATCTACTTTTCCAAAGTGTAAAATCACTTTATTGATGTTTTTATTGTTTTTACCGTCTAAACTGATCCCGTTAAAATGTAATAATGCTTCTGAAGAAAAAGCTAATCTCTCATTTCCAATCAGAGTTACCTCATCGGTTTGTACGGTATCTTTAGAGGTCATTCCTCCCGATTTTAAAATATCATTGATATTTTGTCCCATCGTCAGAGCAGCAAGATTGAAAGGTCCCGTTTGAGTATCATTCCGGGCTTCAATTTGGGCTTCACTGCTTTTCTTGTCCTGTTGGTTACATGATGTAAATCCCATACAGATTATTGGTATTAATGCGTATTTTAAATTTTTCATATTATTGTTCATGTCTGGTTATAAAGCTCTGCAATACAGTCTCTCTGTCTTTCATATTTCCGTAATGTGATCCTGTTTTTATAAAATACAGGTTGGTTTCAAAACCTTTTATTTCTTTCTGATCAACACTAATTTTCTTTTTCACCTGCTCCAGCATAATATCAAAACCATCTTTAGTACCCTGCCAGTAATACCCCGAATATGGCCATCTGTCGGTAGCTTCAATAATTATTTTAGGCTCACCATATTTTTTCTTCAATGCAGCTGACAATGCGTCACTTTCCTTAAAGTTTTTGGTCATTATATAATATCCTGACAGTGCATTCTGCTTCTGGTTTTCTACTAAAAATCCGACCTCACTTTTTATGTACTTTCTTTCTTTGGGGTAATCCTGCACAAAACTGATATCTCCATATTGATATTGGTCTACTTTGTAGGTATTATAATAGGGAAATCCAGTGGTCTGTTCAAGGTCAACTTGCTTAGTGGTATTTTTGATCACTATTTCATTGGCAGCTCCCAATTGTAAAGCTGTCAGATCTGTTTTTGACTGTGAGCTGCAGAAATTAAACAGCATAAGCACACCTGTTACTATTATTTTTTTCATATTATCCCTGCTGAATGAACGGTATCGTTGGAGAGAATCCGGTATATTTCTCCAGCTTTTCTATAACATCGAATTCCGGAAGGATTTCGTATGTTTTATCAAAATCCGCCAAATCCATTTTCCGGTCTCCTTTTAAAATTCCTTTTTTAATATATAAACCAACACTTGCTTTCACGACTACGGTGGCTACAAGACCATCAAACTTTACATCCGGTTTGTAGTATAAAGTTTTCTGGGTGCTGCTCTTCTGGTCATAGATAAGATTATGTCCAAAAGTAGCAGTTGCTTTACCGGTTGCTTTTATTTTACCTTCGGCATAGGCTTCAGCCACAATGATTACAAATTTTGCTTTTACCTCAATACCGGCATCCAATTCAATACCAATCTGAGTTTCCAGTTTTCCATTTCCTTTACTTTCGTCTGAATTGGTATTAAAACGAATTTTTGACTCTCCGGAAAGATTTCCAAAGAGCTTCAGGTCAATATACATATTCAGAGATATAGGATGGTCTTCATCAGCCAGCCAGGCTCTCACCTCATCAAGGATCAGTTTTGCGGCCACATTGGCGGTTCCTCCGCTTACCACTCCTACTCCGGCCTGAATCAGCATATCAAGGAGGTCTATAGTCATTTCAATACCTACAATCGGAGAAGCTTTGAAATAAAACTCCAGATCTGTTCCAATAGTAGAAAGGGATTTTTTATTTTTCTTCCCTCTTTCCAGCATCCATTCTGCTCCCAGACAGAAATTGGGTGGTTTCATTTCTATTGTTAACGGCATTTTACTGGTAAAACTATTTTTCCTGATTTTACCTTTGGTCTGGTCTGTCACTCCTTTTGAAAATTCTTTCAGTGAGCTAAAGACTTTATACATCCACTTTATTTTATCCTCAAATTTTAAGGTGGCATCAGCATGACCGTTATATTTATCCGCGGCTGTTCTGTCCCAGTTGGCTTCCATTGTTACCCCAAAATCTATTTCGGTCTGTTTCCATCTTTTTTCTGCTCCTATTTTTCCGGCTTTGCTCTGCATCTCCTTATGCTTTGCAGCAGAAAGATTTTGCCATTTAACGCTTAGATCATTACTCAGATTCAGGAAAAAATGGAAATCCCATTTGATATCAGGATAGGCTTTTATTAAAACCGTCGTACGTTTTTTATTGCTATAAAATCTACAGCTATGGGCATACATCTGTATTTTATTCGGAGTGGTTGCTTCCGGCCAGATATACTGCAGCGGAAGAGCATTTGCTCTGGATAAATCTGAATATATCGGATAATCGAATGTGGGTGGGGCAAATTTTTTCTCCTTATCTCCGGCATCAATAGCCTGACCTACATCCAGTAATCTTATTTCTTTGGTATGAAGATCATTATTCCTGAAACAGGCTTTTGTATCAAATGCCGAAACATCTATCGTTATATTCCTTTTGGTGGATGAAGATGGTGCAATGGTATGATAAATAATGGTATTCGCATCATGTGGATAATAATCAAAATAAATATCTACTCTTCGGTTATTTTTATATTCTTTTTCGTCTTTATATTTGATGTTGTCCTTACCGTTTTTATCATCTGTAGCATGGACTTCTCCTTTTCCCAGGGATTTTATTCTTTTGCTGTCCAGTCCTCCGTCCGTAAAAAATTTCTTTACAATATCTGATCTTTTCTGAGAAAGGCTTTGGTTGTACTGCATTTTACCAATCACACAGGCATATCCATCTACAGTTATTGTAGAATGTTGGTGTTCCAGTAAAAAACGAAGAATATTATTCAGTTTCTTTTCTCCGTCACCTTCAATGATTGCAGAATTGAATTCATAAAAAATAGTCGCGTGTATGGTTTCTCTTTCTGCTATATTTTTAACGCCAACCCCGTTATTAAAAAGCATGATTGGCTTTTTAACTTCTTTATCTTTTTCAAAAACAATGTCGCTGATCTGTATTGTTTCAAATTTGCAGGGTTCATACCTTGCCAGGTTTTTATCCGGTGCATAGATTTTGGTAGGAACAACATTCTGAGGCGGCTGAGGTGCTTCAGCCACCAAGTTATTTTGCATCCTTAAAAACCTTGCGTGGATGTCATCATTATTATCATCTACAATATATTTTCCGGTCTTGGGATCTTTAACTTTTACATACAGCTCTTCTATATTTTTTATATTCTTGATGGTTCCTTTCCATTGTGATGTATTCTGAACTTTCACATTAATCTCCCCATTATTGACCTCCACATCTGTCCATCTTCTCATCATAGGATCATCTTTTGCTCCTCCTCCTGTTCTGATTCTTCTGTAGATTTCAACGATAAGATCTTTTCTTCCATTCAGCCCTTCTGTTCCCAGGTAAAGGTGAATAATATGTCCATAGCTGAAATAATATGTCTGTCTGACATCTTTTCCCCCTTCCTGAGTACTCCATCTGGAGTCTACAATCCTCGGAGGGCAATGTCCAAAGATATATTTTCCTACTTTATTTACTTTATCCGGTTTTCCTCCCAGGCTTGCTTCTATATAATAAGAGAGAACTCCACATTCTTTTTTACTGAATGTATAGCAGTATATATAGCCTGCAGGTCTTCTAAGCTGGTTAATCACTTTTTGCCGTGCACTGTCTTGCCGTATCCAGATCACTTCCTTTTTTTTGTCTGCTTCAGGGGTACCGGGAAACCATTCTGAAACTTTAAACCAAATAGGTTTTCCGGGCTCAACTCCTATAAAGTCGCCCTGGGTGACTACCACTTTTGTATTGTCCTGAGTCGTAGCTATATTTATTTTCTTTATTCCTTTTGCCATCCCGTATTCTTTGAATTATCACCTGATGTGTCATAAACAGGTTCTTTTTTATACATTTCTTCAGCATTCACCAAAGGATTGATCTGCTGCTGTACATCTTTATCAGCATTCTTAAAATTCTGCTGCCCGGCTTCGGCTCTCTGCCCATGGTCTATAATCTCAATACATGGAGTTCCTGCCACAGCACAGACCGCTTTACTGTCTTCAAGGATGATAAATCCACCATTACTAAGCTGTACTTTATCATAAAACTTCTGCCATTCGGTAACCATTATTTTGCATGGCGGTGGTGGTCCCCCGTTTTTTGTACAGTTTCCGAATGTATTTTTTTCAAAAGTGGCACCTCCTATTTCCTTTGTGGTAACGATCAGTTTTTTGGATGCACTTTTATCGTTTGCATATTCTTTTTGGTGCGTAAGCACCTTGAGTTTATCCGGGGCCTGTCCAAACTGACATTTGCACATCGCGCCCTGTACTACAATATGTTTTTCAGCCATGGTTAGAATTCTTTATTTGAGATAACAAGTCTGGTTAAATATTCATTTCCAAATTCAAGACGAACAAAACTGGTGTTGATCTTAAAAGTAACTACTGTAAGTGCCTTTGATGAGTTTTCATCGGTATCCACCGTTGTCTGGTAAAGCTGGGCATTATATCTTGCAAATTTTGATTTACATTCTGTGGGTGAACTTTCATTGAATACCAGACCATATGGTAGTCCTGAAACTTTTTGACTGCCATAATATTGCAGGGCATAATATTCTAATCCTGTCGTCATCTGAGTGTAGATCATATTAAAATCATCAAAATCCCAACTGGAGTATTTCCCGTTTTTACAATCTCCACATTCAAGTTCGCTGGGTTGGATCTGTAAAAGCTTCGTAAAGGTTCCGGATGTTGCGGGCAGAGAAATAAACTGCTTTTTACCGAATAAGGTTTGCAATTTTTTTGATGTTACCTTCTCTATTGAATTTCTGGCTTCAAAATCAGCAACCTGAGCTGTGGCCATAGCTTCTGTAGCGGCTACGTCAGCTGCATCTGCCGCTGCTTCTAAAGCTTCAGAAACCTTTGGTTCATTATAATTTAAAAGAAATTCTTTGATTTCCTGTTCTACTTTTCCTGTAGACTGGGTTTGTTTTACATCAATATCTTTTTTTGACCAACGGTCCGGAGTAACAGTTTCAAGGAAAACACTGACTTTCGTACTTTTCCCGGACACTTTTTTCATGGTTACATTCCATACTGCCTGCTGAATAAACTGCTTAGGTTTTGCTCCGTTTTTCAATGCCAGTTTCAGATAAGGGTTCTTGTAGTCTGTATCGTATTTTAAATTATAAAGATCAACAGTCGTTGAAAAATTGTCATCAGATGCTGCTGCCGCTTTGGCTTCATCTTTTGTAAAGTCATTACTGAAATAAAATATAGAATTCTGTAATGTTTCAATACTTTTAGGTACGGTAAATTCTACTTTCTGCCCAAAGCACATGCCAAAAAAGGCCATAAAAAGCAGTGTAAGAAGTTTATGATTTAATTTTATTTTCATTTTATTTTGTTTTTTACTGTTCCGTCAGGGCGGATACTACTACTGATATTTTTTTTTCTTCCTTCAGCATAATACTGCACTCCATATACATGGATTCGGGAAGCTGGAGTTTTCCGTTGAGATAATATTTTATCCTGAAATCCCCCTGGTGATTGATTGTTGGGTTATCATCAATAATTAATGAAAAAGGTGATTCGTTGATAAAGTCATATACATCTCTTTCATCATGCAATTTTCCTTCTCCTCCAATATTCACAAGATCGTATTCATCCTTCAGCGGGTCGATCTCCAGTTTTATTTTATACTGGGGCTCTATAGGGTTATTTACAACAGGAAAACTTTCTGTTCCCTCAATTTGATAATTCTGTCCAAAACGCTGATAGACTCCGAAGAATAGTGTTCTGATGAAATAATCATTTTTAAGATACAGGCTGATTACATCCGGCTCATCCAGTATTGCTTCAATCTTTCTGCAATATTCATCCACTATTTCTCCTTCAAATTCTTTATAGACTTCATTTTTAACATCCGGCCACCGCTCACTGAAAACGGAAAGGTTTTCAACTGCACTGAATTTTCCATATTGATCTACACTTACCTGTAAAGGATATAAAACTTTTGATGTTTTATAGGCCAGGGTATCAGCAATCTCATTTACTTCTTCTGCATTCAGAAACAGATTAGAGGTTCGGTCAATTTCAAAAAAATGCAGGTTATTTTCACTTTTCAGCCAGCGTACTGAGGTTTCGTATTTCAGTTCATTTTTATGATCTCCTGTTTCCAGATTAATGATCACCCCATATTTAAAAAATGAATTACCTGGTTGAAAAATCAGGCTGTTTCCTCTCCCGAACTTCACCAGCTTAGTTTTGTCTGCTACTGCCGTTCTTGGAATAAAGAGCTCCTTTTGCCCGGTCAGTTCTATGAGGATCATATCTTTTACCTGACAAAGATTATTGTGAAATAGCTTTAAAGCATCCGTATCCAGGTCATAAAAAGCGGCAATGCTTTTTAAAGTTTCTTCTTGTTGAACGATATGTTTATTAAATTTCTGCATAATTATCCTGCTTCAAAAACACATTATTGATCAGTTCAGATCATTTAATGTACTACTCTTTTTCTGTTAGACCTTGGATCCATTCCAATGGCATATCTGTCTGCGGACCAATGGAGGTATTTGTTTCTTAGATCTCTAAGATCTTTCTGTTCTGACAGTTCTTTTATATAGTCCGGATTTGTTTTGTTGTTATTGTATTTTTTATTTAAATCAGCAACCCACTTAAAATCATAAGGGTTCCCACTTTTAAATACATATTCCCGCAATTTTTTTTCAACACGAACCAATAATGCATCTTTTGAAAAGTCGTATCCTTTCTTGATCTTAATCATCGAAATCTGTACACAATTCGCATTATTAGCTTTTTCTGTCATAAATGTCAACGGGATAAAACTATATGTCTGTAACAACTCGCGGACTCCTTTTAATGCCCAATACACATTTCCTCCAATATAGGACAACTGTCCTCTGGTATACCAGCCCTCAGCGACAAGCCTATCTTCCAAAGGTTTGAGATTATTTAAACTAGTCCATGTTGTTTCAATTTCCCGAACCCATTCTGTTTCTGATAAATAACTTCCACCAATATCAGAGTGTACTCCCGGAAAGGTTTTTTCTTCCCCATAATAAACAGGGACTTGTTTTTTACCACGAGCGTCTTTATCATAAGCAACATTCGTAAGATCAAAATTTTCCCGATGCTCGTCTGTAGCAATAAAATGAACTATTTTTTTTGCTGCAGTAATGTCATCAAGATGTAATTCTTCAATATCATTACTGAAATTAGGGCTTACAGAAAAATTAGGATGATAAGAGGATACGGTATCATATATTCCCAAAAAACGAATTACAATTCTTTCCACAGTAATTCCTGCTTCTTTTAATTTTAACCCAAAATGTCCTCTTGGCGGAAGTTCTTTGATAGGAACCTCATTCCCGTCATCATCGCTATAGAAAGTAACATTTACCCTTCTTTTGCTGTATGTTTTCTTTTTGGCTGCATATTTTGTCTTATTGACTTCGTATACAAAGTTTCTGGCCGCCGCTGCTCCTCTACTAAAACCAAAAACATCCAGTGTCAGCACTTTTACAGTAGTTTTGCTTCCCAGTTTTTCTTTTATTCTCTTAACGGTTTCTTCGCATCCTTTCCTTACCTTCCCCCGAATACCTGTATCTCCGCTACCAAAAGCGAAACCACCATTGGCATCTTCTCCGCGGTTTTCGGTTCCGATTCCTTCAATGTAAATTCCATAATCTGAACTACAAGCTTCTGACATCCGGGCTACATTACTCCAGTCATTGTCATAGCTGGTATCCTTCTTCTCACTAAGCTGTCTTTTAGACCAACTCTTAATCCCATGTTTTTGATAAATCTTTGTATTACTTTCTCGTTCTTTGGTGTTCACTTTATTATTAAGTGTTCCATCAAAGAAAAGTCCAAAAACAGCATCTATTGATTCATCTTGTTCTTCTTCTACGGGATTATAATTTCCAAAAACTATATTCGACATAGGCTTTTATTAATGCTGTTTAACATATTTAATATACTTAGCAGTCTGCATTACAGGAAACTTCTTACCATTTTGGTCTATATACACTTCCACATCGTTTCCATTACTTATATCCACTACAATATCTGTATTGGCTTCTTTATCCAGCTTTTCATTAAATGTTTTGAACATATCTGTTTTTTCGAAATCCAACGGAAGAAAGGTTCCATTAAATATGGTATTGGCTTCTTTGGTATATTGCTGGTTTCCTGTAAATACAATTTGGGAGCTTTGTTTTTTCCCATCTTTATTTTTCCACTGGAAATACAAAAGGTAAGGTACCGCCCTTTTTTGATAAGGTAAGCTAAGTTCGGGATGATCCTGCAATGTACTTTCACGTTCCCCGTTGGCCATGTACAAATTTCTTTTCTCAAGCGTACTTCCTTCCGGCAGGATAATTTTAGGACTCCAGTTCAATTTTTCTCTAAAAGTCTCATATAACTTAGGATCAGGATAGCCTTCTTCTTTTATTTTCTTGGCTATAATAGGGTTTACTATCCCTGGATCATTCAGGATATCCTCTCTATAGTTGGGTTCAAATATATATTTAAACTTGTCGTAGGCCTCTTCCTTTGTAATTTTTATTTCTTTTCCTTTAAAAGTTCCTACCTCTACCTGATGTCCATCTCCATACAACCAAAGAATAAGCTTTCCTTCTGGACCCAAACCGATTACAAACGTATCATAAGTTCCTTTTTTTAAGGAATCAAAATAGGTCTGACTGAACCCTTCATTAAATAGGTGTGTGATTTTTTTGGTATCAAGCTCCCAATGTCCGGCATAAAATTTATTTTCTGCCAGGGAATACCAGGTAAACTCCAAAGTATGGGGAATCTTTACCAGGTTATCTGTTCCACCACCATATTTTCCGGGTTCTCCCCAACCTCCATCTACTATTCCCCAGATGTCAGAAAATGGAAACTGATAATCATCTGCGATAATCTGCCCATAATAGGCCTGCATTGGGTATTCTTTAGGAGCCGATAATGTTCCGGTCCATTTAAATTTTTCTTCCATTTTTTTATTTTGACAACTTATTAATGAGAAAGTAGATACAACGAAAAGAATCAGTATTTTGAATTTATTTATTCCCATGAGACATGATTTTCTTATTACTTGCTAACACAAGGTTATCTCTTTGTGCTTCAACGTTGATCTTCTTTGCTATTTTTTCAACTTTTTTCCCCACGTTCAGATGATAAGAATCTTTGACCGTTATTTTTATATTGGTTGCTGTCTTAATAATGGCCATATCAGAATAATTTTGATTTTTCAGCACTGTTGAATTCTACAATTTTTCCGCTCTGCATGGTCATATTCTCAAGTTCGCTAAACATAGAAATTTCACCGGCTATTTCATTAGACGTTTCAGACTGTCTTTTAAATTCTTTTTCCACCATTTCTGTTCTGGTATCCGAAGATTCTGTGATATCCCCCGATGCCGTTAGCTTCATATCTTTTCCTGCGGTAGAAATAATATCTTCATTGGCAGTACTGGTAATGCTTGCCCCTGCACTCACAGAGATTTCCTTTCCTGCACTGATATTGATATTCTCACCGGCATTTAACGTGAAATTTTTCGGAGCTTTCATGCTGATATTTCCTTTACCATCCATAAAATAGCTATTGCCACTTGGATCAAGGATCGTTACACTTCCTTCCTGATCATTCATTAAGATTCTGATCCCACTTCGGGTTTGTATTGATTTCAAATGGTTATTAACACCTCCCCCTAACGCTACCCCTCCATGGAACATTCCTCCCATTACGAAAGGTCTGTCCGGATGACTGTGAACAAAATTAACCATCACCTGGTCTCCTACTTCAGGAATGGCTACATATCCTCTGTTTTGAGAAATCTGATCCGTTCCTCCGGCATCAGGGCTCATCATTCGGATAAAGTGGGTAGTGTCATTGGTCTGCCAGTCGAATCTCACTTGTATTCTTCCTTGTCCTTCAGGATCCGTATTGGAGATTACCGTTGCGGTCTGTGGCTCTGCTTTTGGAACCGTGTATTCCGGTTTGGGAAGAAATCCCGTATCTGAAGCTATTCCTACAAAGCTTCCCTGATAATGACCTATAGTATCAATTTCATGTTCTGCTTCTGTAATCATAATTCTAGTGAAATAAGAGGTTTCATTAGAATCCGGTTTACGCATCTGCATATCTACTACACATCCGGGATGCAGAAAAGGAACCGTTGTATTTCCTGAGACAGAAAAAACATTTACCGCTTCACTTCCTGAAGCGCTTTTCTGCGAATATTCAACATCGAGATGCGTAGCTGCTTTTACAGGAGCTATTTGTAATGCAGGAGTTTTATAGATAGAATCGTTATGGCTGTATGCTGTTTTAGCCAGATCCCCTACATGCTTAATCGGGGTAGATCCTGAACTCAGCTTTTCATCTTTATTACTGTTGTAGCCATAGAATTGCGGTCGGGTATGAACAGCTTTCAGGTCAACCTTTATATCATTGGCACTGCTTCCATAAGTCAATACAATAGGTTTGTTTTGTGGAGGCAGTTTTCCGAAATGAAGCACTTCCCCATCGTAATAGAATTGCTCTCCATAGGCTTCTGCCATCCTCGCCAGATAATTGTAATGGGTTTCGTCATATTGGCTGCTGTAGATAATCTGTGAAAAATTATTGGCATCCACCCTGATATCAAAACGACCTTTGTCAATCCCCTGTTTAATCACTTCATCAGCAATAATTCCCATATTAACAGGCTGAGTACCTCCAAAACTCTGAATATGTGGTGCCCCATCAAGCAGAATGGTTGGGCTACAACCCGTAAGCACGACATTTCCCAGACTCATTTTCTCCTGGCTGAATCCTACTCCCGTAATAACTCCCACAAAAGTTCTTTCCGGACTGTTGTCTATGTCTTTATAGGAGAGTACTGCCGTAAGACGCTTACCCAGAAACTTATTAGCCTCTTCCAGTGAATGGGTTTGCCTGTCTCCCAGCGCATCATGTGCCAGAGTAAGGGTAAACTCATGGTGGCGTCTTGTACTTTGCTTAAGTTTAAAGTGTTTATAGTATTTGATCATCTTTCCTTCTATAACCAAAGAAAGCTTTACCAGGCGGTTAATTCCAGTATGGTGATTTTCAGATACACCGTCTGCATTTTGTGTCGGACGAAAAGATCCTGCACTTCTTCCAGATGTGTTTGACATATTTTGTAGTGATTTGTTAAGGTTTTTAATTTTTTTATAAAACGGGACTTAGTAAATAATAATCCCTGAAATCAGGTTTTATAATAGGTAAAAAAAGACCGTCTTAAGAGGACAGCCTTTTTATATCTCAACACTGAGAACCTAGCTCATAGGCCAAAGTCCGTCATAAGATGAATTTCCGTACGTAATACTTTCTGCACTAACGACAAAGCTGATCAGCATATTGTTGCTGTCTAAAGCATCAAAATCTACTTCGTGCTGGATCACATATCCATTCTCCCATTTTAAAGAGATCAATGTTCCCTCTTCATGAGATTTATTGAAATTAATTTCTCCGTTTGTAGGCTTGTATTTGCTGTTGAGTAAGCTTTCCAAAACATCAGATTTTTCTGTTGCTTCAATCGTTACTTTAATAAGGGCGTTTGTCGGATCAGATGCTACACGTCCTGAAACATCTGTAGCTCTTGATACGCTGTAATTAAGCTTTAATAACTTTTGACCTTCACCTCCATTGAATTTTAAGATTCCTCTTGAATTTCCTGCCATTTCTTAAATTTTATCCTTAATGATTGTTCCCGTATATAGGATTTATATAACAAAGATAGAGTTCATGTTCTAATCTAAAAAGTTTTTAAGCAACAGTTTCATAAATTGTAGTAGTTCTACGACTTTTTGCCGGATTTTGAATTCTAATTCAAGAGGATTTCTCCTCTAACTCTGTGATTTTAAGCTTATATTTCATTCAATAATTTCATATGTTTTTATTGATGATTTGCTGTTCTTCTTTTACAATGCCTCCATACTGATGTAGCTAAGCCTGGAAACCTGATAGGGAAACGTCTCGTATAAAGAATTTCCTTCATTGAAAGATTTTCCTGTTTCAAAATTCTCTTTTGACTCCAGAAGTAATTTGCCGGCTTCTTCTTTTTTGTCAGTTCTGGCTAATGACAAAGCTTTATAATATTTAGCATCAGCAAAATCTTTATAGTACTTCAAGGATATATCCAGATTTTTTATGGCTTCCTGATAATTACCTTTTTCATATTCTATAACTCCCAGATAAAACATTTCATAAGGATTCACCTCATTGTATTTCTTTCCGAAAGCAACAGCTTTTTCCATATATCTTTTGGATATATCAAATTGATTTAACTGCAGGTAACATAAAGCCATCCAAAACGTATAGGGATGATCCATAATAACTCCATTCTCATTTTCTTCTGAAAGAGCTTTAAATTCATTCAGGGCTTCCGTATAATTTTTTTGAAATACACATTTTATAAATGCCCTGTATTCTTTGTAGTGATTGGTTTTATCTAATTCAACGGCTTTATTCAGATATACCATACCCAATTCATATTTTTTTTGTTTGAACAGCGGCATTGCTTTTTGTTGCCAGAAAAAGGCTTCTTTAGGTAAAATAATAAGAATGGAATCAAGGTATTGCTGATGCTGTATAGAGAAAATGGATACTTTAGCATCTTCTTTTACCAGGTTCAAAAGAATTTTCTTTTGAGTATCATCCAGATTCTTCATCA
Organism: Chryseobacterium sp. KMC2; assembly: GCF_016756935.1. Classification (NCBI taxonomy): domain Bacteria; kingdom Pseudomonadati; phylum Bacteroidota; class Flavobacteriia; order Flavobacteriales; family Weeksellaceae; genus Chryseobacterium; species Chryseobacterium sp. KMC2. The sequence continues at coordinate 161,005 of NZ_JAESIT010000005.1, read as the reverse complement.
TGGTACTCGTTTGTGAAAATAGAATCACCGGAAACAAAACAAACAACAGGAAAGTTTTCATATTGGATTTTTCAGTCTTCTGTAGACCATTATAAGAATGATTAACAATTAATTACAAAACGTTAAACGGTTTCAAAAATATTATGTTTATAAATATAAGCGGCAATCATAATTAAAAGATTGATTACCACCATAATCCCTAAAGCAACACCATATTTTCTTTTCTTGTCGATGAAACTCCAGCCAAGGGTAAAGAAAAACAATAATAAAGTATATACGGCAGGATACATATGAAAAGCCTCTGAAAACTTTCCTTCAAATACCAGCACAATAGCTCTTTGAGCACCACACCCAAGGCATTCTACTCCCAGAAATTTTTTACTGGGACAGGTCAGCATGAAATCTTCAATATCCATTTCTGCAGTATTAAACTATATTACACGTATTTATGATGAGATTTTCGCCCTTGTATATTGATGAGGAAAAAAACATTCTTCTTTCATCTCAAATGACCCCTGAACCGCTATGTATGGATTTCTCAAGATTTCCCGTGCTACAAATATAAGATCGGCATTTCCATTCTGAAGGATTTCTTCAGCCTGTTCGACTTCAGTAATCAAACCTACAGCACCTGTCTTAACAGCGGCCTCATTTCTTATCTGTGAAGAAAATGGAACCTGATAGCCATCAAAAACTGAAATTTTAGCTCCATGAATATTTCCTCCACTCGATACATCTACCAGATCAACGGAATAGTCTTTTAAAACTTTAGCTAAAGCCACACTGCTTTCAATATCCCATCCGTTTTCAGCATATTCTGTTCCGGAAATCCTTACAAAAAGTGCCGTTTCTGCATTCAGTTCTTCATTTACGGCCTCTACAATCTCCAACAGAAAACGGATTCTGTTTTCAAAACTTCCGCCATATTCATCGGTTCTTATATTGGAAAGTGGCGAAAGAAACTGATGGATAAGATATCCGTGTGCCCCATGAAGTTCAATAATATCAAAACCTGCTTTTACAGCTCTTCTTGCTGCCTCTTTAAAGTTGAGCACAAGCCCTTTTACCTCATCAGTAGTCAGCACATGTGGAATTCTTTCTGAAGGATGATAAGGAATAGGACTAGGAGCAATCGTTTCCCAGCCTTCTTCAATAGAGATCTGATGATTGTTCCAGGTAGAGCCCTTTCTACCAGCATGTGCCAGCTGGATTCCTATTTTGGAATCTGAGTGGGTATGTACAAACTCTACTATTCTCTGTAGTTTTTCCGCCTGCTCATCATTCCAGATTCCCATACAATGATTGGTAATCCTTCCCCGGGGTTCTACTCCTGTAGCCTCTATCACAATCAGTCCTGTGCCTCCCTGTGCTCTGCTTCCATAATGTACAAAATGAAAATCATTGGCCATTCCGTTTTCACATGAATACATACACATAGGTGACATTACCCATCGGTTTTTTAGCTCTACATTTCTGAATTGTATTGGTGTATATAACATTTTATCTTTTTAAAAAAATTCAACTTAACTCCAGAAGAATAAATATTGCCCACTTCATTAAAAAGAAGTAATTTTACCCCCCTTTTTTAGTCTACAATATATGAAAAAAGACATACAGATCAGTTACGAATATTTTAAAAATAGCAGTGAGCTGAGTGATATAGAAAATACATTATTAGCAAGAGCCAAAGCGGCTCGTGAAAACGCTTACGCACCTTATTCCCAATTTTTGGTAGGGTGTTCCGTATTATTGGAAAATGGAGAAATCTATTCCGGCAATAATCAGGAGAATGCTGCATTTCCATCAGGACTTTGTGCTGAAAGAACCACTCTTTTTTGGGTAGCTGCTAATTTTCCGGATGTGAAAATAAAAAAGATCTTCGTCGTAGGAGGTCCTAAAGAATTTCATGAAAGCAATCCGCCAATTCCTCCTTGCGGAGCATGCCGTCAGAGTTTAATAGAATATGAAACAAAACAAAGTGAAGACATTGATCTCTATTTTTCAAGCATGAATGATGAGGTTGTAAAAGTACACGCCGTAAAAGATCTTCTTCCTTTTTATTTTGATTCAACGTTCTTGTAAGAAAGAGTGAATCTGTAACAAGACAAATAGACTTATAAAAACCTGCAGAAAACTCTGCAGGTTTTTATTTTTTAATCAATTTTGCATCACATGGTAAATAAAACCACAGATCAAAAAAAGAGGCTGTTTCTATTTTTGAAACAACCTCTTTCTATTTTTCGTTTATTTTTCTTCTTCTGATTCTACATCCTCATCGTCTTCATCTTCATATTGCTCCAGATAATAACTGAAACTAAAGTCTTCAACTTCTTCTTCAGCATCTTCTAAACTGGTAAGCAGATCTTCGAAAATTTCAAGCTGATCTACTGTCATATTTACGAATTCAATGTGGAGTGGCATTTCCAGGTCTCCTGTAATGGTATCATAAAGCGCATCAAGATTATCCCCAAAGTATTCAGGAAGCTGAATTTTTTCCTTTAATTGGGCGTAAAAATCTTCATAATCGCCTATGTCTGTAAAATCTATATATACTGTCTTCATATTGAACTGAATTTCCAATTTTTTTTGATTAAAAAACTTTTACATTTCTTGCAGAACCCGGTTTCCTCATTGGTAGGGTTTTTACCTTCTGCATTTCTCATAAAGCACATTTTTTCCGGGCAATGTGGAAGCCCCTGCGTATGGCCAAGCTCATGAATGGCTATTTTAAAAAACTGTTCATCAGAATTTTCTTTACTTAACCTAAATTTTGATGCTACACAGGCCTTTCCGGGAGTATATCCCAATCCCATGATTCCAAAGTCTTTGATTTCCCCTCTGGTAGCACTAATATCTTTCGAGGTTAATCCTATCGTTACAAAACCTTCTTTTGTCCTTTTACTCAAGAACTTGATAATTGAATCAGCCCTGTACCGGTTTCTCTCTTTATAATAAGTATTTTCCGGAAAATCTATAGCATCAAGCACTTTGACATTCGGATAAACCTCCCTAATTCCTTCTGCCACGGTTTCCAAACTTTCAGGTTTAACATCTTTAAATGGCTGTATAAGAATGGTAATCGCGGGTTTATGCCTTTCCTTGATCTTCATCTTCTGTTTTTCCGAACATGAGATAATCAGGAGCAAAGCCAATAGCAGATAAAAGAGATTATTATTTTTCAAAATTAATACAATAATTTAAAATACAATATATCCATTGTCATGGCGAGGAACGTAAGTGATAAAGCAATGACTATTTACTGTTTGTCAAAACTCTTATAATGATTCTTAGTAAGGTAGACGTCGCCATTTTCTGTGTATATGATTCGGTCTGCATTTCTACCTCCACATTGATAATTAACATCGGCTTCAAAGTATTTTCCGCCACCCGGCAACCGTCCTTCCCTGTTTCCGAATTTATCTCCTCCAATAGCCTTCCCGGGAAGCACTTCACAAAGATTTCCTTTTGAAGGATTCCATCCCAGTTTTCGGGCCTCATTTTTTGTAAGATAGTAATCAGGCAGCCTATGGTTTTGTTTCACATAGGTAATAACGGTTTTTTCTTCTGTTAACTTATCAATGGAAATCTGGGCTGATGATGTTCCGTTAGTGTACCCATCTTGAGCAGATGTACTTCCGTAGCTTACAGTTTCTTTTTTTGTAGCGGCCTGGTCTTTTTTATCTGCAATAAAATTATTGTAAATATACATGACAGACATTCCAAAAAGAAGTCCCAGGCATATAAAAAAAACTGATCTTATTTTACTGTTCATGGTAATACTCTATTAATAATACAACAATTTTACTAGCCTCTCCACTCTTCCGGAATATCACAGATGGGAATGGGATCCATTTTATGTTTGGCTGCTTTATGCATTCTGTCGAAGATTAAAAAGACTTCTTTATCTCTTCCTTCATAATCTTCTGCCGTTTTGGATCCATATTCTTTCTGAATTTTTTCCAGTTCCGGATATGTAGCTCCAATCTGCTGTTCGTCTGTACGGTCTACATCCCAAAGTCCATCCGTAGGAATAGCTTCCTGAATACTTTTAATAAGGTTTAATCCTTTTGCAAGGGTATAAACTTCTGTTTTATAAAGGTCTGCAATGGGAGAAACATCTACACCGCCATCTCCGTATTTTGTATAAAATCCTATTCCGAAATCTTCAACTTTATTTCCGGTTCCGCATACTAAAAGTCCGTTAAGCTGCCCATAATAGTAAAGGGTAAGCATTCTTAAACGGGATCTTGTATTGGCAAAAGCTAATTTTTCATTGGGATATAAATCATCTTTTACATCAAAAGTTTTATAAAGTTCTTCAAATGCAGGCGTAAGATCCACAGACATCACTTCCACATTCGGGAATCTTGACTTCAAATCATTCATATGTTCCCTTGCTCTATCTACCTGATCAGCTTTCTGACGGATAGGCATCTCGATCAATAATGTTTTCAGACCGGTCATTGCCGCCAGAGTCGAAACCACTCCGGAATCTACGCCTCCGGAAACACCTAATACATACCCGTTTACTTTAGCTTTTGTTGCATAATCTTTTAACCAGCTTACAATATGATCTATCACTTTTTGTGTCTGCATTGTTTATATTTTTTAGTCTATTCCAAATTCTTTAGGGTATTTCACCACCCCTTTTTTATTTTTTAATCCATTCTCTGTCAACTCAATAGCCATTCCGTTTTCTTCCGGAATATCAAATGGAAAAGAGATCCCAAAATTACTGGTTTTTTCGTAACCAAATCTTGGATAATAATTCTCATGTCCGATAAGTATAATTGAAGAATAGCCAAGTTCCCTGGCTATCGCGTGTCCTTGAAGAATAAGTTTGCCACCCACTCCTTTATTCTGAAACTCAGGTTTTACTGAAACAGGAGCTAATGCTAATGATTCATAAGATTCTGGGCCATTATCTATTTTGATTTTTGTGAAGAGAATATGACCGGTAATTTCACCCTGCTCATCTTCTGCTACCAAAGACAGTTCGGGGATAAAAGCATCCGATTTTCTTAATTTTTCAACAAGAAAATGTTCCTGATGGTCGCTATGTTCCATATTCCTAAAAGCTTCTTCTATAAGCTGAAATACTTTTTTATGGTCTTTTTCTTCCTCTTTGCGTATTGTCATATTTATATTAAAGATATTTTTCACGTTTCAGTTCATACCAGCAGCAGAGTACTCCAGAATCCTCAAACTCTCCGGTTCGTTCAAACCCCAATTTGCCTAAAATATAATTGGATCCTGTATTTCCGGAATCTGCGTAAGCGTATATAGCATCTGCATTCAATTGATGAAAACCATAATGAAGAACAGCTATCGCTGTTTCCATGGCATAGCCTTTTCCCCAGAATTCAGGGATGAAACGATATCCAAGATCCAATGTATTGACATGGTTATTGATGGGTTGGGTTAATAATTTCAGTCCACTCCACCCTATCATTAGCCCACTTTCTTTTTCTATAACAGCAAGCCTTCCCACTCCATTTTCCTCATACTGCTTCTGAATCATTTTTATCATCTCTTTTGATTCCTGGATGCTTGCTACCGGTGTTCCAAGATATTTCATCACCTCAGGATCAGAATCCATAAGAAACATCCGTTCACAGTCATTATCCTCAAGCTGTCTTAAAATCAGTCGATCCGTCTCTATTCTCATATCATTAGTTTATTCTTCGGTTCCAAAAATAGTAATATTGGTTTTCATTCCCTTCTTTATATCTGCATCTTTCATTTTATTTCCGCCAACGTTCACTGTCTGAAGATCAGTATTTTCTGAAATATCCAGTTTTTGGAGTTTATTATGCTCAAGATTCAACTTTCTTAATTTTTTAAATGAAGTCAAATCGATAGTTTTTAGTTGATTTAAAGATAATGTTAATTGATTAATTTTTGGCGCTGCCTTTAATGAAATTGTTTCCAAAAGATTATTGTCAAGATATAACGAGGTCATACTTTTCAGGTTTTCAGCACTGAATGAGGAAACCTTACATCCTGTGCATGAGAACAGTTCCAGATTATCCATATTGCTTATCGCTATATTGGAAATAATATTATCATCCAGAATAACCATTTTTACATGCTCAAAAAAACGTAAATCCTCTGCTGATGTTATTCCTTTCTGAACTAAAAATAAGTTTGTGATCATACTTATTTCGGTCTTTTCCAATATTCCATTCCTATTCAGATCAAAATTCTCAAGGACTGCTTTTTCAAAGTTTTTATCTTTAAACTCAAGCTTTTGACCGTAGAAAAAAGAAAATCCCAAAATAAGACATAGTGCTGTAAATATTTTAATTTTCATCATTAATTGTCTTTTTAATCCTTATTTTTGTAAACTTAATTTCATGTAAAAATAATGAAGATTTTTAGATTTATTGCGCTTTCTTCTGTTTTAGTTTTGGGCTTAGATTCCTGTAAAAAAGAACCGGAAAATCAATGGAAGGTAGAAATAACCAATACCGCTGAAAAAGTTGAAGTGACGGATATTTCAAAAGAATTTTACAATCCGGGAATTCCGTTAGATCAGTTTAAAGCTAAGTTTCCTTGGTTTCAGGGAAGTGTTTCTGATGCTGACTTTCAGAAAAGAAGAGCTGATACTGAAGAAATAAAAATCTATAAAGAAGCGATTGGAAAAATTGATGGAGTAAAACTTCAGAAGGAACTGCAGGATTTATTTTCACATATCAAATATTATTTTCCACAGTTCAAAAGTCCTAAAGTATATCTTTTTTCATCTGCATTACAGATGGTACAGGATCCTATTTTTTATGATGAAAAAGGGAATCTGTTGTTTATAGATATTACTGGTTTTATGGGTGATGGCAATCCTCATTACAAAGGATTGGAACTGTATTTCCAGAAATCGATGAATCCTCAGAATATTGTTCCTAAGGTTTCACAGTTATTTGCTGAAAATATTGTTACAGAATCTCCGGATCACCAGAAATTTATTGACCAGGTGATTCTGAACGGAAAGGTAATGACTCTTCAGGATGCTTTCTTACCGGATTTTCCTGATTACCTTAAAATGAATTATACCCAGAAACAATATGAATGGGCTAAGGTAAATGAAGCGAATATCTGGAATTATTTTGTGGAAAGCAATCTGCTTTTTGGGGATGATCCAAGGTTAGGAGAACGTTTTATTGCTCCGGGACCCTTCTCCAAATTTTATACAGAGATTGATAATGAATCTTCACCACAAATTGGAATTTTTACAGGATGGCAGATTTGTAAAGCTTATCTTAAAGAAAAACCTGAAACAAAACTGACTGCTTTCCTTAAAATGGACGCGACAACAATCTTTAATCAGTCCGGTTATAAACCGAAACTTAAATAATAGAAAATTTAGAATTTAGAAAAATAGAAAAATGAGAAAGACTCAGATTACGATAGATGTAGAGCTGGATGAAAACCACATCCCTGAAAGTATAACATGGAATGCACAGGATGGCGGAGTTGAAAAGGAAGAAACTAAAGCAACCATGATCTCTGTATGGGATGATAAAGCAATGGAAGCTTTGAGAATAGACCTTTGGACTAAAGAAATGCCTGTAGATCAAATGAAGATGTTTATCCACCAGATCTTAGTATCTTTAGGAAGTACATACCAGAGAGCTACCGGAGAGGAGGATGTAGCGCAGTGGATGGAAGAAATTGCAGAAGAATTTGCAGTAAAGTCGGCAATAAAATAAAAACAATTTGAAAATAGGGTTCTTTGATAATTTGAAAATAGGATGAGATCATAATACAATCAAAAACCATTATCTCATCTTCAAATTACCCCATTTTTAAAGTATCAAATTATATAAATATGAATTTTAATACAAAAGTAATTCACGGAGGGCAGCATCATGAATCTGCAACAGGTTCTGTAAATGTACCTGTATTTTTAACGTCTACATTTGCACAGAAAAGCCCGGGAGTGCATTCCGGATATGAATATTCAAGAGCTGCCAATCCTACAAGACAGGCATTGGAAGACTCTTTAGCAAGCATTGAGAATGGAGCAAGAGGTTTAGCTTTCGGGTCAGGTCTTGCTGCTATCGACTGTGTTTTAAAATTATTAAACCCAGGCGATGAAGTTATTGCTGTAGATGATCTTTACGGTGGAACTTACAGAATGTTTACAAGGCTTTTTGAAAAATATCAACTGAAGTTTACTTTCGTGAATTTTGATGATGTTTCTAAAATTGCTGACGTAATTACAGATAAAACAAAATTAATCTGGGTAGAAACACCAACGAACCCATTGATGAAGTTGGTAGATATCAAAGCTGTAGTAGAAATTGCTAAAGGAAAAGATATTCTAGTAGCTGTAGACAATACTTTTGCTACACCTTACATCCAGAGACCAATTGATTTAGGAGCTGATATTGTGATGCATTCTGCTACGAAATATTTAGGAGGACATTCTGACGTGATTGCAGGTGCACTGATCGCTAAGGATGCTGAATTGGGAGAAAAACTTCACTTTATTCAGTTTGCAAGCGGTGGTATTTTAGGACCTCATGATTCTTATCTTGTATTGAGAGGGATTAAAACTTTAGCATTAAGAATGCAGAGACATTCTGACAACGGTCTTGCCGTAGCAAAATATCTTGAAACACATCCTGCTGTAGATAAAGTGATCTATCCTGGATTAGAATCTCACCCACAGTATGAGCTTGCAAAATCTCAGATGAAAGAATCTGGAGGAATGGTATCATTCACTTTCAAATCCGGAAAAAAAGAGGATGCCATCAAGTTTTTGGAAAAAGTAAGAGTATTTACCTTAGCTGAATCTTTAGGTGGTGTAGAATCTTTAGCCAATCACCCGGCTTTAATGACTCACGCTTCTATCCCGGCAGAAAAACGTGCTGAATTAGGAATTACAGATGACTTGGTTCGTTTAAGTGTTGGTATTGAAGATGCAGAAGATCTTATTGCAGATTTAGAGAAAGCTTTTTCTTAACATACAATAGTAAAAAGGAGTATTTATCATATAAAATACTCCTTTTTATTTACCTATTATCACCAAATATTTATGAAAAACATAAGAAAAGCGGTCGCTAATGACCTTCCTCAATTAGCTGCATTATTTGACCAGTATCGGATTTTTTATCATAAAGAATCAGATATTCCTTCAGCAGAAAAATTTCTTCAGGAAAGACTTGAAAATAAAGACTCTGAAATTTTTGTTGCAGAGGAGAACAGTGAACTGACAGGTTTTGTACAATTATATCCCCTATTTTCATCCACAAGAATGCAGCGTTACTGGCTACTTAATGACTTATACGTCAATGAAAATCACAGAGGAAAAGGATATTCTAAAGCACTGATCGAAGCATCTAAAGAACTATGCAGATCATCAAAAGCCTGTGGTATATTACTGGAAACAGGTAAAAGTAATGATATCGGAAATCAATTATACCCTGCCTGTGGTTTTGAATTGTATGATTCCGTCAATTTCTATGAGTGGAGCAATTCATGATTTTTTGTATAATGTACAGTCTATCTAACTTAAAAAAATTAAAAACATGACAGATTTTCAAAAATATATTCAAAGATATTTAGATCAGGTGCCAACAGGAAACTGGTTGGCAGAATTAAAAATATCAGAAGAGAAAACAGTAGGAATTTATTCCAACCTTACGGAAGAACAATCCAGGTTTGCTTATGCCGAAGGCAAATGGACACTGAAAGAACTTCTGTTGCATTTATCAGATACCGAAAGAGTTTTTCAATACAGAATATTAGCCTTTGCAAGAGGTGACAAAAACAATCTTCCGGGATTTGATGAAAATGAATATGCCAATAACTCTTTCGCAGATGAAAGAACACCAGAGTCTCTGATCGAAGAATATAAACTGGTAAGAAAATCTTCTCAGATCTTATTAGAAAGTCTTAATCCCTCTGCTTTACAAAACACAGGAATCGCTAATGGCAACGAAATTTCAGTAGAAACCATTGGAAAATTGATCGTTGGGCACAACTATCATCATCTGAATATTATTGAGGAAAGATATTTATCTAAGTTGGGATGGATGTAATTATATCCATAAGAATTTTCTAAGTTTTGGCTAAAGCCGGATGCATGTTTATTTTCCTGTTAAATGGGCTAAAGCCCATTTCTATTGAATTCAATACATAATGCATAACCATTTTGAAAATGTCTATTTCATTCTGGAATCATAAATCATTAATACAAAACACCTCCATCATCAATAGGAACGGGCTAAAACCCGTTTTCTTATTAAAAAAAACTTCCATTGGCTTTAGCCAAAGCCTAAAAAAAATTAAAATACCATATCATTTACTCCTCAATTTTTTGTCTGATATTCCCTGATTCTCTACCCGTATAGTTTTGGCTAAAACCATATCATGTTTATTTTCCTGTTAAATGGGCTAAAGCCCATTTCTATTGAATTCAATACATAATATCTAGCCATTTTGAAAATGTCTATTTCACCCTTGAATCATAAATCATTAATATAAAACATCTCCATCATCAATAGGAACGGGCTTTAGCCCGTTTTCTTATTAAAAAAACTTCCATTGGCTTTAGAGCCGAAACCTGAAAAAACATTATTTTTGGTTAAAACAACACAAATGTCATTTATCAAAATTTTTATTCATCTTGTTTTCTCTACAAAAAATAGAGCCCCCTTCCTTAATACCTTTGACATAAGAATAAAAGTATGGAAACATATTAAAGAATATACTACAGAAAAAGGAATCTTTCTAGATGTGGTTAATGGATATTCTGACCATTGTCATTGTCTTATTTCGTTGGGTTCGGATCAAAATATTGAGAAAATAACCCAATTAATAAAAGGTGAATCTTCTCATTGGATCAATAAAAACAAGCTTACAAAAGATAAATTTTCATGGCAGGATGAATATTTTGCAGTTTCCATTTCTGAATCAATGGTAGATCAGGTAAGGAATTATATTAAAAATCAAGAAAGACATCATCAGAAAAAGAGTTTTATTGAGGAATACAAAGAGTTTATTGAAAAATATAATTTTAAGGAATAAGTTTTGGCTAAAGCCAAATGCATATATCCTTTGTTAAAATGGGCTAAAGCCCATTTCTATTGAATTCAATACATAATGTATAACCATTTTGAAAATGTCTATTTCATTCTGGAATCATAAATCATTAATACAAAACATCTCCATCATCAATAGGAACGGGCTTTAGCCCGTTTTCCTATGAAAAAATCTTCCATTGGCTTTAGCCAAAGCCTAAAAAATTAAATTACCATATCATTTACTCCTCAATTTTTTGTCTGAAATTCCCAGATTCTCTACCTTTATAGACTGTTTTGAATTCAATACCATTATGGAACATATTATCGAAGTATTAAAATCCGGCGGAACAATTCTTTATCCTACAGATACTATTTGGGGAATTGGTTGTGATGCTACCAATATAGAGGCTGTCAATAAAATTTTTGACATTAAGAAGCGTGAAAAAAATAAATCCATGATCATTTTAGTGGAGTCTGAAAAAAGACTTCAGGATCTGGTGGATGTTCCGGAAATGGCATGGGAAATTATTGATCTTAGTGAAAAGCCGGTTACCATTGTTTATGAAAATCCCCGCGGATTGCCCAAAGAATTACTTGCCGAAGATGGCAGTATTGGTATCAGATTGGTAAAAAATGACTTTTGTAAAAAATTAATTACAAAACTGAATAAACCGTTGGTTTCTACCTCAGCTAATTTCAGTGGTGAGAAAAGTCCGTTGAAGTTTTCAGATATTTCAAATGAGATGATCAGTCTTGTAGATTATGCTGTGGAAGAAGATAGAGATAAAGTGTCAAAATATTCAGGATCTTCGGTAATCAAAATATGGAGTGACAACCGAATCAAAGTTCTTCGTGAATAAAATATATTGATCTGTTTATTTTAGAGTCTTGTCTGTTCGTATCGGCAGGATTTCTTTTTTTAGTTCTATCTTTGCAAAATTCCAACTCATTACAATATATGATAAACCATAAAGATTTTGCCAGGGAGTGGATACATGTCTGGAATTCTCATGATTTAGAAGCTATTCTATCCCACTATTCTGATGATATTGAAATCACCACTCCAATGATTTCGATGGCTACAGGAGGAAAGGAAAGTTCACTGCAGGGAAAACAATCCGTTCGTGATTACTGGAGAAAGGCGCTGAAAAAGTTTCCTAATCTTCACTTCGAGCTGATACAATCTACTGCAGGAGTTGATTCTGTTGCATTATTCTACAAATCTATTATGGACAAACAGGCTGTTGAAGTCATGTTTTTTAATGAAGAAGGAAAAATTAATAAAATGTATGCTCATTATGATTAATGGGTGATATGAGTACAACTTGACGCTATTTACTAACGATGAAAATTAATCTTAACCAAAATAAAAATTTAAAACTTTTCAAAATAATTTCTGAGGCTGCGGAAAAGAATAATCAGTCCGTATACATTGTTGGGGGCTATGTCCGGGATCTTTTAATGAAAAGAAAAGCTTCTACAGATATAGATTTTGTGACCGAACAAAATGGTATTGAGCTTGCTCAGACTGTAGCTCAGGATATTGATCCTAAACTAAAAGTTTCTGTGTTTAAAACATATGGAACGGCTATGATCAAATACAAGGACCTTGATCTTGAATTTGTAGGAGCGAGAAAGGAAAGTTATACTGAAAACAGCCGCAAGCCTGAAGTAGAAGGTGGAACATTAGAGGATGATCAGAAAAGAAGGGATTTTACCATCAACGCCATGGCCATTTCTTTAAATAAAGATAATTTCGGCGAACTGATTGATCCTTTTCATGGAATTGAGGATCTGGAAAAAGGAATTTTAAGAACTCCGCTAGAGCCTGCACAGACTTATTCTGATGACCCGTTGAGGATGATGAGAGCAGTAAGGTTTGCTTCTACATTACACTTTACCATTGAAGAAAATTCTCTGGAGGCTATCAAGCAGGAAGCCAAAAGAATTGAAATTGTTTCCATGGAAAGAATCATGGTGGAATTTAACAAAATCATGCTGTCTGAAAGACCTTCTGTAGGATTAAGTTTAATGGAACAAACAGGCCTTTTAAAACTTATTATTCCCGAGCTTATAGAGCTTAAGGGAGTGGAAGAAGTGGAAGGGCAGACTCACAAAGATAACTTTTACCATACCCTAGAAGTTGTAGACAATATTTCTGTGAATACAGATAATCTTTGGTTGCGTTGGTCAGCACTTCTTCACGATGTGGGAAAAGCTCCTACTAAAAAATTTGTTGAAGGAACAGGATGGACATTTCACGGACATGAATTCTTAGGTTCAAAAATGGTAAAAGCTCTTTTTCAAAGACTTAAATTACCTTTAGGAAGCGATATGAAGTATGTTCAGAAAATGGTAAAGCTTTCCTCCCGACCTATTGCCTTGATCACGGATGATGCATCTGATTCGGCATTAAGAAGATTGTTATTTGATGCCGGTGAAAACCTTGAAGATCTTTTTACTCTTTGTAAGGCCGATATCACCACAAAAAATTCTAAAAAGCAGGATAAGTTTAAAAAGAATTTCGAATATGTGGCTGTCAAAATCAAAGAAGTAGAGGAAAAGGATCAGGTCAGGAATTTTCAGCCTCCTATTACCGGAGAAGAGATCATGGAAATGTTCCAGCTTAAACCAGGCCGTGAAATCGGTATCTTAAAAGAGAAGGTAAAGGAAGCTATTCTTGAAGGAGAAATTCCTAATGAAAAAGACGAGGCAACAAAATTTGTGATTGCTGAAGCAGAAAAATTAGGATTAAAAATATAAGTTTAAATCATAAAACCCCGGGCTGGAAAGATTTCCAGCCCGGGGTTTTTATTTTAATATGTGAATCAAAATCGGCCGGCTCTATGAGACCGACCGAAAAAAAACACAAATGATGAAAAAATAAAATTTATGTATACAGGCCAAAGCCTTGTATGTTAGTTTTTATAGAAACCGTTTGTTCCGATTCCTGCTGTGAAGCTTCTCAGTAGAGTTCCATTGCTTGCACTGTAAACATTCACTTTACTGTCTGCTGAAAAACTTGCGTCTGAGGCAAAGATTCTGCCATCAATTACATCAAATCCATATACATTACCTGTAGCAGTCATAATAGGAGTTGTTGGTACAGCAGCAGCACCAATAGTCATTCCGTATATTTTGTTGGTATCTGTAATAAAATAGAATTTATTATCCTCTGCTCTAAGCTTCTGAACTTTAGGGATAGGAAGAGTTGTTGTTGTAAACGTTCCATCTGCAGTATTGATCTTATAGATATAAGAATTGGTATCCCCGGAAGCCAATGCATAAGCAGTTCCTTTATAAGAAATAAGATCTTTAATAATCCCGTTGGCAGGAAGAGTTACTGTTTGGCTCACTGTATTTGTAGACGGATTTACCACAGAGATAGTATATCCTGTTGCAATTGGATTCCAACTCGCGTCATATCCTGTACCATCAGTCTGTACAACAATTTTTCCTTCAGCTTCCACCACTTTTTCAGCAGCATTTGTAAAATCAATACTCTTTACATAAGAATTATCTCCTGTATTGTAAACATTCAGCTTTCTTTTATTAGTTGTAAAGTTGTTGTTGGTTACATAATATTGGTTTCCTGAGAAAGCGATATATCTTGCGCCATCAAGATTAGCGGTTACAGTAGCTTGTTTTTTGAAAGTATATCTGTTTACGATATCAATTTTATTGGGAACATTAGACACTAAATAAGCACGGTCTCCCTGAAAACCTATACTCTGAAGAACTTTCCCCAGAGGTTCACCATTGTTATTAGAAGCATAAATTTTGTCATACAGATTAGCAAGATTGCTGCTCACAAAAGAAACTTCAGCTGTAGTGGTTGTAAATCCGCCTTCATTGGAAATAAGCACTCCGGCTTCGTAAGTAACTGGCTGCTCTACAATGTCGCTATCGCTGCTACATGAAACATTGAAAAGTAACATGGAAGCAAACGCAAGAGGTAAAATTTTTCTGATATTCATATAATTAATTTATTTTAAAAATTGATAGTAAGGCTTATACTGTAATTTCGTCCGGGTAACGGATAGGAAAGCATCGTATAATAGGTTTCATTTAAAATATTATTTACTTTAAAACCGAGGGTATAATTTGTAAGAAATGTAGCTCCGGCACCGGCATTCATCACAAAATAAGGATCTAAAGCATCACTTCTTTTTTCATTGGAATCTGTATAGGTAAGCCCATTAAACATTCCCTGTACATATACCTTCACAAAATCATATTGGTAGTCTATACCTCCTGTAAATTTATGGAAAGGCACATACATCAGCTGTTTCTGAACATCAAGGTCTTTAGATTTTGTATAAGAATATCCAAGATTTGATTTCAACATATGCTTTCCAAACTTTTTCTCAAATTCCAGTTGCGACTCTACTCCATAAGACTCTACTCTATTGGTATTGGTCGCTCCGTAATATCCTGAAGCTGTTGGAAGCCACCGGATCATATCACGGATATTCATATAGTAAGGAGCTACAGATAATTTAAAGTCTCCTAATTTAAACTGATTTCTCCATTCAAACTGATAAGAAGTTTCAGGTTTTAAATCCAGATTTCCTCCTGGAGTCCAGTAAAGATCATTAAATGAAGGAGCTCTGAAGTTTCTTGAAATACTTAGCCCTACATCATACCATTTGTTGGCATTCCATTTTCCTGAAAAAGAAAATAAGACCGGCGAGCTGAAGTCTTCCACAAAGTCTTTCTTGATTCCGGTTTCAAACCTTAAGTCTTTGGTAGGAAAATAACGAAGTAATCCGGCAATAGATCCAGCATTTCTACTGATATCACCTATTTTTGAACTTCCTTCGCCCTTACCTTTATTCACTTGAAATTCCCCGATAATATTGATATTCCATTTTGAATTGAGGAAGTAATTGAAATCATTTTTTAAAATATAATTCTTTCCGGCACCTCCACTGGTTTCTGGTCCTGCAATATCTCCAAAATACTGAAAATTTTCTTCAGTATAAGCTGCTTTAAATGAATTGCTGAAACGCGTAGTATTCCAATCCCAGGCCATCAGGTTTCTGAAATTCTGGGTATGGTACTTTGTCTTGGTTTCCAGGTCACCAAAACGAACAGGATAATGTTGCTTTCCGTTAAAAGTCTCTGATATCCATGATATCTGATGATGGGGAGCAATTTTATAAGCTGCTGCTATATTGAAATTGGTATTATAGTATTTTCCGTTGTCATTCGTATACCTCTTTCCGCCCGCTTCTTCTACTTCATAATCATTCTGGCTTATTGAATGGCTTCCGGAAACTTTAAAGCTGAACTTATCATTGCTGTAAGAACCTTTAACAACATTATTATAAGTATTAAAAGATGCAAATTCTGAAAACAGAGCAGCATGGAACCCTTTATTAAAATCAAGGCTGTTATTCAAATGAATACTTCCCCCGATGGCACCACTGCCGTAAATGACACTACCTCCACCAGGTTTAATTCCGATCTGGTCATATCCAAACAAGGCTATATTATTGACATCCCCTTGTCCTAAAAAACTGGAGTTAATATTAATTCCATTCCATACAAAAGCAGTCTGCTGGGCGGTAGTTCCCCTGAAAGAAGGTGAAGAAACAGCACCCCGTCCATTTTCTTTGATATAGACTGAAGATTGAAATCTCAGTAATTCGGAAAGGTTAGTTGAGTTTTTTTCAGCATCTTCATTGGTAATATTCGTTACGTGATGGAAGAGCTTTACTTTGTTCATCTGGCTGTCGAATATATAAATAGTATCTAAGGCCTTCTCTTGTCCAAAAAGAAAGCAGCCATAAGACGAAAAAAGCAGTACTAAAGATCTTTTTATATCCATACTAATTTACTCTTCCTCCGAAAGCAATATATATTTTGATTATTATTCTGGCAGGTCTCCTGACTTTCGCCTTCTGTACCTTCCCGTTTTTACACAGTGGTTTTTTACAGAAACTTTTGTTGCGATTTACAGTTGCGGGGACAGTCCGGGAGTTCCACCCGATTCCCTTTTCATTCCAATATATTGGAAACCATAATTTTTGCAAAGATAGCTTTTTAAATGTATTAGACAAAAAGTGAAATACCGGGTGAAAAATGAAGGCGTATGAATAAGGTGTAGAAAAATTCAAACATAGAAACCCTTTATAAAACCTGACCTTTATGAATACTATAAAAATAAAAGCTGCCTCCAATAGTTGAAGGCAGCCACTTATATATACTGATGTTATTTAATTATTTACCCATCACTTCTGTAATTGGATTTCCAACATTTCCACTTGGGAACTGAATCTTCAATAAAGAAGAAACCGTAGGTGCAATATCTGTCATATGGTATTCTTTATTGCTTTCCCCATGCTGAACTCCCCAACCCATAAAAATCAATGGAATATGGGAATCATAAGAGTTCCAAACACTGTGTGTAGTTCCTGTTTTAGAATAAGGAGGAAGCATAGAGTCATGAGAGATTAACTGAATATCTCCACTTCTCTGTCTGTTGATCCCATTGATGATTCTTTGTTTGATAGGCTCCGGAATGCTGGCTTCCTGAACTCTGTCTACAGAAACAGCATATAAAACAGTAGGGTCTTTTTCAAGCTCTTTTACCGCAAAGTTTCTCACATCATCCAGTTCAAGTTTAGCATCTGTCAATACTTTTCTATCAAAATATACCTGATAATTGTCTATAGCATTGATTAAATTATCAGCCCCAAATTTTTCTTTCAGTTTCTGATTAAGATTTTTTTCCATTCCTTCTCCAAAAAAGCCTGTAGTAATTTTATGCTCTTTAAGGAATCCTACAGAATGAGCTCCTCCGTGGTCAGCTGAAAGAAAAACAGTATACTGCCCTTTTCCTACTTTTGAATCCAGGTAGCTGAAAAACTGAGCCAAATCCTGATCCAGTCTGATATAAACATCTTCAACCTCAATAGAATTCGGTCCATATTTATGACCGGCATAATCTGTAGAAGCCAAATTGATAGCTAAGAAGTCTGTAATATTGTCTCCACCCAACTGCTCTCCTTCTACAGAAGCTTCAGCCAGTTTTAATGTCAATGTATTTCCAAAAGGAGTATAACGGATATTATCTTTCTTTGTCTGATAATCTTTCGCCAGATTGGTATATGGGAATGTAGGTGTTTTTGCACTTCCCAATAGACCTTCCCATGAAGAATTGTCAGGTGAACTTTCTGTATACTGATTGATTGGAAGTAAGGTATTCCAACCGTTAGCCACCAATTTTTCAGGTAAATTCTGAGCATTGAATGATTGGATCCATTGTGGAAGCTCCTTCATATACCATGTGCTTGTAATAAAGTTCCCGGTACTGTCGTCAAACCAGAAAGCTCCGTTCGGCGTATGTCCTGCCGGAAGAATAGAAGCACGGTCTTTCAGAGAAACTCCTATTACCTTACCCTGGAAGTTCGTTGCCAGCCTCAACTCGTCGGTTACTGTGGTAGACCATAGATTTTTTGGAGAGTGGCTTCCTGTTTTAGTATTGGTAGTTCCTACCGGCTGAACGCTGTCATCTGCCGTACAGTACACTCCTTTACCTGTTTCCTTATCTGTCCAGTCGTTTCCTGCAATTCCGTGGATGGCAGGTACAGACCCGGTATAGATACATGTATGCCCCAAAGCGGTAATCGTAGGAACATAAGGAATATGTACATTATTTAAAGAATATCCTGTATTCAGCAACCTTTTGAAACCGTCATTTCCATATTTACCATAAAAACGGTATAAATAATCCCAACGCATTTGGTCTACTACCAAACCTACTACTAATTTCGGTCTTTCCAGTTGAGTATTTTTGTTCTTCTGCGCATTGATTGTAACTACGGACAAAACAGCAGCTGCCGCAATTGAAATTTTCCTAAGCATCCAAGTAAATTTTTATTGACCACAAATTTAAGGGTTTTGAATGTTTTGGAGTGTGAAATTTTATTTAATTTTGATCAATATTCAATTCACCAATCAATTCATCCATGATTTTAGGAGTATACTGGTATTTTAAATTTCCTGAAAATTTATATCATTTCAAATTTTTCAGCTTCATGCAGGGATATGGTGGTCATACCGATAGTCTTGCCGAACTGGAGACAAAAGTTCAGGTGGATGATATTAAAAATTTCCTCAACAGACTGGAAATTTTGAAAGCAAAATTCCCTCAAACCTATTTACAGCTAAAAATCAATGGCAATCAGGTGATGATTACCATCGGAGACGATCAGCTTTTTGATTATTACTTTCAGTTAGCTGCTGAAATGGAAGAGCTACTGACAGATCAAAATGCAGTACTTTTGGATGAACATATTCCTTTTGAAGTTCAGTATACCAAAAACTATGATCCGGAAAGAGAAATATTCTGGACTATAGAACATCGGTTTATTCAGATGACAGGTTCTGACTTCAGGCAGAATAACGCTGAAAATTTTTCAATAAGAATTGACTGTAACCTTCCTCTGGTATGCAAAAAAGATTGTATTAGTGATTTAGCTGCAATATGCCGTGAAGAAAACCTCAGCGTATTTTATTACCACGATTTCGACTTTAATGATCAGTGTAATCTGATGCTCTTCTTTACCAATGGCAGACAGTATAAAGACCAGAGTATAGACGTTGATATTAATTCCTTTGGAACGAAAATAAGGGAACTTAGCCAAAAATACCCGTTTCGCTTCGGTCATTTTGGAGGTATGAAATATTATCCGCTGAATGGGCCTCATATCGAACTCATGGTAGATGAAGACTATATTATTAAGAAAAAATAATTTTATCCAACAATTGTTAAACCTATACTATGATCAAATTTAAATATGTCATCCTGTATGTAGAAGAGGTAGAAAAATCAATGAATTTCTACAAAAATACTTTTGATACAGAAATAAAATTCATCACTCCAGAAAAGGACTATGGTGAGCTGATAACCGGAGAAACTACTATTTCTTTTGCATCGATCAGTCTGGCCAGTTCCAATTTAAAAGAAGGTTTTTTATCCTCGAAATCGGAAACTAAACCTTTCGGGATAGAACTGGGTTTTATTACAGATAATGTGGAAACATTGGTAGAAAAAGCCGTTAAAAATGGTGCCATTCTATATGAGAATATTACAGTAAAACCCTGGGGACAAAAAACAGCTTACATCAAAGATTTGGATAATTATCTGGTAGAGATCTGCACCGAAATGTCATAAACTTCCTATTAAAATTATCTTATGGAAATAAAAAAACTGGAAAAGCTCACCAACAATCCCACCACAAATTGGGGGCACAATGGCTATACTACGGATACCATATATTCTGTCTCTTCTATAGAATATGCCGGTGTTTTTGAATTTACGGTAAAAGAAAAAGCGTTTTCCTATACCAAATTATGGGAAACAGAACTTGATGAGCTTGAAGCCCTTAATACAGTCATTGAAAAAGGAAATTCTTTCGGAGCGTATATGAATCATGAGCTGGTAGGCTGGATTATTGGTGAGCAAAGAACCTGGAACAACAGCTTTTATATCGAAAACATTCTGATCCATGAGAAACACCGGAGACAGGGCGCAGGGATACAGCTGATCAAAAATGCCATTAAAGAAGCCAGAAGATTAAACTGCCGCGTTATTGAACTTGAAACCCAGAATACCAATTATCCTGCAATACAATTTTACAGAAGAATGGGCTTCAATATTACCGGTATGAACACAAGATTGTATAATAATTCCGACGAGATTGCCCTTTTTATGACATTGGATCTGGAATAATAGGAAGTAAATCATATTAATCTTTTAATAATTTTAAGAGCAAAAAACTAAGCATGGAAAACCTATTAAGCTATCTCCGTTCTCTCACTCCTTTTTCTGATGAAAGCTGGTCTTTGCTCCAGCCTGCCCTTTCTGAAAAAAGTTTTAAAAAAAATGAACTTATGCTGCAGGAAGGAGAGGTTTGCCATTCTCTGTTCTTTATTGATAAAGGATTTTCTAAAACGTATTATGAGATAAATGGAGTGACAAAGAACACCGGATTTTTCTTTGAAAATGAAATAGCTACCAATATCAGCAGCTTTGGCAGCGGACAGCCATCTGAGTTCAATATGGCTGCATGTGAAGAAGTACATACGGTTATTTTCAATAAAGAAAAACTGTTCACAATTGCTAAAGAATCTCATGAAATTGAAAGCCTGGGACGGCATTGTATCCGTCAGTTTGCCACAAAACAGGAAGAGTTTTCCAATCTTTTCAAACTCTATTCTGCTCAGGAAAGGCTGGAATATCTTGAAAACAGATACCCAGAAATGCTACAGCGGATATCACTTACCCAACTGGCATCTTTCTTAGGTGTAGCAAGGGAAACATTAAGCAGGATCAGAAAACGAAGAATCTCCCATTAATCAATATTTTGTTCAATACATTCTAAAACAGATCATACAATACACCAAAGTAAAATGAAAACATTAATATGGCAAGGAATAATTTATCAGTCTCTCGAATATTTCAATATACAGGAGGATGATAAAAACTACACCGTAACATCAAAAATCATCGGCTGTTACCAGGATAAAATGTATACTGTAGATTATCAACTCATCCTTAATAAAGATTGGACAATGCTGGAATTTTTAATTGAATCTGAAGTCAATACCATAAAGACTAAGATAATAGGAAAAAAACAACAGGATCATTGGGAGATCAACGACCTTATACATCCTGATTTGAAAGGGTTTAAATATATCGATATCTCTTTAACCCCTTTTACCAATACACTGCCAATAAATAATTTGATTCTAACTGAAAACCATCCGCAGAAGATCGAAGTTATTTATATTGATATTTTAAACAATCATATTAAACCAGCCAAGCAACAGTATACCCAAACAAGCCCTACAGGATATCTGTACGAAAATATTGAGACCGACTTTAAAGCTGACATCTTAGTGGATGAAGACGGATTGGTTATCCATTATCCCGGGTTGTTTAAAAAAATTGCTGAGCTTGCTTAAATCTTATATAACCGACAATTTAATACTACATGATTGTTTAAGTCATGACAATAAAAACCAGCTCTAATTTTACAAAAAGTAATTCCAGATTCTAATCTCATAATTTTTCAGAAGTAACCTCCTATTTAAATAATAATTATTTATTTTTAAATCATAAAACAAATATGTTGAAAAATAAATCAATATTAATAGAAATATTATAATTTTTATCAATACATTTACATATCATTAAATAATCAAGATTGTACCCCGTTCTTTCTAAGAATAAAAATGTGAATATTCCCTTTAAGTGATCGCGAATTTCACTTTATCCTTCATTAATTTTCCAGCGAAAAAAATTCTATTTTATTCTTACAGAAACACTCATTTTTTTGTTACTATTTCCTGTCACTAACCATGAAAACCACAAAAAAAGATGATACACAATCCCATAAGAGATGAAAATCTGAAAATACTTTCTGAATTTAAATTCAGTACCCATCATTTTATCTCAGACGTTTAAAATTAATAGAGTCAATAAATAAAATAACTGATTGACTCAGCATTTTTCTATCATTTCATTAATTAAAACATACTGATTCTGCTCTTACTTTTTAAGAGTACAGCATATCTTTTATCAATATTTTTAAAAACCCATATCACAAACCATGAACTTAAATGCATTACCTGATCCAAAAATGATCAAAGGACAACTTATTCAGGATGAACAACTAAAACAGATCCTTGAATTCAATTACACCTCAAATGACACTTATCCTCTACACAAAACTATTATAGATTTGATAGAAGAACAGGTAAAAATGGTTCCGGATAAAACTGCCATCATTTACCAGAACAAAGAACTTACTTACCGCGAAATGGACGAAATGGCCAATCAGCTAGCCAACCATATGATGAGGATCGTTTCCATACAACCAGATGACCGTATAGGCCTTATGATTGACCGTAGTGAAAAGCTTATTATTTCACTTTTAGCTATTATGAAAACAGGAGCAGCCTATGTTCCGATGCCTCCTTTATACCCTGAGGACAGATTGAAAAATATAAGCAGTGAAAGTAAAATATCACTGTTACTAACTGAAAATGCTTTTGAAAAGACCGCAAAGGAAGTGGCTGAAAAATCTTTATGCTGGGAAAATGTATACTGGGAAACGATGTCTGCAGAAAAACCTGAAAGAACATTGAAACCCCATCATCTGATGTACGTTATGTTTACCTCCGGTTCTACAGGAGGACCCAAAGGAGTAGCCGTGGAACATATCAATGTGGTTAATGCATTAAGTTATTTCATAGAAAAGGTAATTCCCGGATCTGCAGGACATATGCTTGCTGTAAGCACCTACGCTTTTGACATTTCTGTTCTGGAAATATTTTCAATACTCATGACCGGAAACACACTGGTTGTCGCTTCACAGGAAGATCAGCTGAATCCCGAAGCTATAGTCGAATTACTTTTAAAATATAAAATCACGGTAGCTCAGACCACACCGAGTACCTGGTCTATGCTGGCAGAAACCGTAAATTGGGAGAAAATAGAACCCATGATGATCATTTGTGGCGGAGAGTATTTATCCCCTGCATTAGGCAAAACATTATTAAAAGGAAAACACACCATATGTAATGTTTACGGACCCACAGAAACCACGATCTGGGTAACGTCAAAAATTATAAAGTCAGAAGAGGACCTTATGACCATCGGAGGCCCTATTGCCAACACTGATATTTATATTATGGAAAATGATCAAATTCTACCTATCCACGAAACCGGTGAAATTTGTGTGGGTGGTATAAATCTAAGCAGAGGATATTTTGGACATCAGGAACTCACTGATTCCAAATTTATAGACCATCCATTAAAAAAAGGAGAAAAAATATATAAAACAGGTGACCTTGGCAAATGGGTCCCTAACGGAGAAATAGAATATGCAGGCAGAATAGATGATCAAGTTAAAATCAGGGGATACCGTATTGAGCTTCAGGAAATAGAAGAAAATATTTCAAAACTGGAAGGTGTAGGAAAAGCAGTGGTAAAAGTAAAACCTGAAAGCGATTATGATAAAAAATTAATCGGATTTTTAGAATATCCCGGAATGCCCCTTGATGATAAAAATAAAAATCTGCTGATCAAAAACTTCCGCGAGCAGCTTAAACAGACCCTACCTGTTTATATGATTCCCCATGACTTTGTGATCATGGAAAAACTCCCTATAAATTCGAATGGAAAAATTGACAAGAAGGCTTTATTGGACAATTATAAAAAAGCATTCGTTTCTGTAGACGAGAAAAAAGAGTTCAGAAACAATTATGAAAAAACAGTATTCGGAATCTGGACAGAAATTTTACAATACCCATTCATTGAAGTCACTGATAATTTTTTTGAACTGGGGGGCCATTCTTTACTCCTGGCTAAACTCTATAACAGGTTACCCGATTCTTATCGTGACAGAATATCACTACAGGATCTGTTTATTCACAAAACAATTGAATCACAAGCAAATATTATAGAAAACAGGACCATGCAGAATATTTCTCATCAGGATGATGCTCAAAATGAAAGTATGATCAAGCAGCTCTTAGAAGATGCCCAGCTTGTCCCTGAAATCTCTGTAACCGATGGTGATATAGATGCTTCAGTAATGAACTCTCCTCAAAATGTACTGCTGACAGGAGCCAATGGTTTTGTGGGAGTGCATATTATTGATGAACTGATGAAGCAAACCGAAGCCACTGTCTATTGCCTTATTCGGGGAGAAAATGAACAGATTGCATTAAAACGTTTACACCAGGCATTTGAACAATTTTTACTTCCTACCCATTGGCTGAAAACAGGGAGGATAAAAGTGGTAACCGGAGATTTAAACAACCCTTTACTGGGTCTTGGAGAGGAACAATTTAATTATTTAGCAAAAACAATAGACTGTATTTATCATTCAGGGAGTTCTGTGAATTTTATTGAACCTTATTCCATTATCCGAAAAGCTAATATTCTGGGACTTCAGGAAGTCATTAAATTTGCAGCAGCTGAAAAAGTAAAACCGGTTTCATTATTTTCTACAAGTGCAGTCTTTAGCTTTGGCCATCAGTTTACCCATAAAAAATGGGTGTATGAAAATGATGATATCCACCAGGATTTACAGGCGGTAAGCCGAGATTTGGGGTATGTACAAAGTAAATGGGTAATGGAACAGATTATGCAAAAGGCAGAGGAAAAAGGAGTTCCGGTGATTGTTTTCCGACTGGGATACGCATTGAGTAATTCACAGACAGGCTCTACAGCCGTCTATCAATGGTGGGGAGCATTGGTAAAAAGCTGTATCGCCAATAAGGCTTACCCTACTATTTTAGGCTTCAAATCTCAATTGGTTCCGGTAGATTATATGGCCAAATCAATTGTTCATATATCCCGACAGAAAAATGCTTTGGGCAAGAAATTCCATCTGACTCCTCTAGCCGAAAGAGATGTTTCTATCACAGATTTTTTTGACAGGATCAATCAATACTTCGGATTTGATATGAAACCCCTTCCCTATAATGAATGGCTGGATACATGGAAAAATAATGAGGAAGATCCACTATACCCTCTATTGGGAATGTTCACAGATAAAGTATATGGAAAAGCAACTTTAAAAGAGGTATATAAAAACACATACTATTATGATGCAGAAAATACTCTCGATTTTATAAAGGACAGTGATATGCCATATCCCCCATTGATCAACAAAGATATTCTGGAACCCTATCTCAAATATTTAGCCGTTCTGTAATTATATCATCAATAATTAGAAAAAGGCTCAACTTTCACCGTTGAGTCTTTTTTAAGAAAATAATTCATAAAAAAAAGTAATAAACAGGTTCTCTCAACTGTTATTAGTATATGAAAACCATCTCGCTACTTCTCTGTTTCTTCTTATCTATCATTTCTGTTTCCGCCCAAGGCAACAGTTCTGAAGGCTTTTTTGAAACCTCCGACCATATCAAAATAAAATATAAAGTCTCCGGAAAAGGAGAAGCCTGCATCTATGTTCCGGGAGGACCCGGACAGGGATATCCCTCATTTGAACTGATGGGAGGAAATAACCTTGAAAAAAACATGAAAATGATCTATATGGATCAGCGCGGCTCCGGGGGATCAGCTCAGGCAGAAGATTATCACCTTGACAAAATGATCCAGGATATTGAAGAGCTGAGACAACATATGAAACTGAACAGGGTTTTCTTACTGGCACATTCTTTTGGAGGGATTATTGCGGTGAATTATGCTAAAAAATATCCTCAATATACAAAAGGACTTATCCTAGCCAATGTCACGTTACATTTTCTCAATGATGAATCACTAAAAGAACAGATTCAATATGGAAATGAACTTCTCCACACTCCTGCCAAAGATATTTCTAAAGACAGCCTTCAGTCAGAAATTGCAAAAGTCAGCAGCTTAATGAGAAAAAAGCGTATCGGGTATAAATTTCTTACCGATGATATTGAAACCATTAAACAAATGGATAAAATAGACTCTCTTCATCCAAGGATCATCGATTTCGGGATGGCTGTGATTACAAAGCCCAAAGAATACCCTGAATATTATACGGACTACACTCTTCTTACAAAAGACATCAGAGTCCCGGTATTAATTATTACAGGAAAAAAAGATAAAGCCGTAGGAACAAAGCATTATCAAACCTTTCAGTTTCCCAATCAGAAAATAGCTTCCATTGATGGCGGACACCTGCTGTATTATGAGAAAAACCAAGAGTTTGTGAATACGATTGGAGAGTTTGTACATAGAATGAAATAAGTTATTTATTGTAAACCAGAATCAGCGCGGCCTTCGGCCGCGCTGATTCTGGTTATGGTTTCCCGTAATTAATTATTACAGTTTTTTTTTAGTTTTGAGGTGCTATAAAACAATTAGACTACTATGAGAAAAATAATTGGGAAGGCATTACTCAAAGATCTGAAATCAAATAAGATATAATGGTTCAATAGACAAACAAAGACAATCTGAAAACTTAACCTACAATGAATAAGATATTCTTAACTATTACTTTATGCATACTAGCAAGCTGCAACACTGATAAAAAAACTGAAAGATCTGAAGATTCTAAAATTACAATCCAATCTCACCCAAAAGAATCAAATTTAGAACAATTGAAAACAGAGGTATCAAGATTAAGGGGGGGAGGTTCAATTAAAACTGTTGAATTTAAAAATGGAATAGCAATAATTACCTATGTAAAAAACTATGCCGAATACAAACAATTAAACCCACAATCTAATCTAAGTGAAGATGATTTAAAAGGATACTGGTCAAGCGGAGATGCTATTCAAAAAGCACTAGTAGATGGATCGGTAAGACTAATGAAAAACCTTGATTTTATTAATGAAGTACAAATTACACTCCCGTTCCAAAATAAAGTGTATGCGATTGATGTTAAAAAAACTGAACTTGAAAAATTTATTGGAAGAGACTTTCCCCAAATCAGAAATAACTGGACAAAAAATTTTATTGATCCTTATGTTTACGATAAAAAAGGAAGAAAAGAGTTTTTCAACAAATTTAGCAAGTCTCAATAAATAGTAAACTAAAAGAACCGCAGCCTGTAGGTGCGGTTCTCATTTATGTAAAATCTAATGATTAGAATTTCAAATCTCCGTTCACTTCTCTTACTGCATTTGCAGCTTCAGCGAATTTCAATTGCTCTTCAGCAGTTAAAGTAACGTTTACGATTTTCTCTACTCCGTTTGCTCCAATGATAGCAGGAACTCCTAAGCAGATATCGTTTTGACCGTACTCACCTTCAAGCATTAAAGAACAAGGGATCATTTTCTTTTGGTCACATGCAATAGCCTGAACCATTACAGAAACAGCTGCACCTGGTGCATACCAAGCTGAAGTTCCTAATAGTTTAGTAAGCGTAGCTCCTCCTACTTTAGTTTCTTCAATTACATATTTTTGTTTTTCTTCGTCTAAGAATTCAGTTACAGGAACCCCGTTTCTTGTCGCTTTGCTCAATAATGGAAGCATACCTGTATCACTGTGAGCAGCGATTACCATTCCGTCCACATCAGAAATAGGGCTTTCTAATGCTTCAGCCAATCTGTATTTGAATCTTGCAGAATCCAAAGCACCACCCATTCCGATGATTTTGTGCTTAGGAAGACCTGAAGTTTTATGCACTAAATAAGCCATCGTATCCATTGGATTAGAAACTACGATGATGATTACTTCCGGAGAATGTTTTACTAAATTTTCAGTAACATCTTTTACGATTCCTGCGTTGATACCAATCAACTCTTCTCTTGTCATTCCAGGTTTTCTAGGAATACCTGAAGTGATCACTGCTACATGAGAACCTGCAGTTTTGCTGTAATCTCCTGTTGTACCGGTAATTTTTGTATCGAATCCGTTCAGCGACGCTGTCTGCATCAAATCCATTGCTTTACCTTCAGCAAATCCTTCTTTAATATCTACTAAAACTACTTCTGAACAGAAGTTCTTCATTGCGATGTATTCTGCACAGCTTGCTCCTACAGCGCCTGCACCTACTACAGTTACTTTCATATTGTATACTTTTTAAATTATTTATTTTTTAAGTTAAGTTTAAAATTGAAACTCCCCAAATTTAACAATTCCTGAAAAAGTGGGCAATTTTTCAGGAATTTTATTAGGTATTAAAAGAAATTAATTGACGTTCAGTAAAAACGAGTATAATTTTTTCGCGCCGGAAAGGACTTCATTGTAGTTTTCTTCACGAACTTCAGTATCCAGCACCTCCTTAAAATTCTTCCACATAGGTCCTGTATTTTCCTGATAACATCCGAAAAAATTGAAGGTAACCTCATCAAAACCCTCTGTTTTAGAAAGCTGCTTGGCGATTACGTTTCCTCCCAATGTAGAACCTTCAATTACATACATTGCTCCCAACGCTTCATGTTCATTATTAAATTCCAGATCATGGGAAACTTCCTGATTGTTCAGGGAAAGGCTTTTAAGGTCTTTTTCAATAAGAGAGAGTTTCTTTCTCTCGTTGAGTTGAAGTTTTTCCGAATATTTCTCAGAAAGACTGGTGAATATTTTATCCTCGCTGTGAAGAAGCATCAGATAATTGGTATGAATGATTTTTTTATAATCTTCTAAAGTGAAAGTTTTATTAAAAATTTTTTCAGAATTAAAAAGCTTTTCTGCTGCATCGTGATAATTGGCTGTATTCTGTTTTAAATATTCTGATACCATAATAACGTTTTAAAAGTTTCTCAAATTTAAGGCTTTTTAAACGTTAAAATGAAAGAAGTCCCTTCTTTATTGCTCTCAAAATCTACATTCCCACCAATTCTTTTCATAATCCGATGAACAATAGACAACCCTATTCCATTTCCTTTGAATTTCTTCGCATTTTCCATCCTGTTGAAAATTTTAAACATTTTATGCTTCTCCTCCTCAGGAATTCCGATACCGTTATCTGAAATTCGGTACACAATAGCAGAACCATCCTCTACCCCTTCAATCTCCACTTTTGGCTGATCTTTATGGGAAGAGTATTTTACAGCATTGTTGATAATATTTAAAAATACCTGATGAAGCATGGTTTTATCCCCCATTACATCAGGGCAGTCTTTAATGATGATTTCACTTTTCGAACTTCCATACGTCATCTTAGCATTTTCAGAAATCTTATGAATGGTATGTCCGGTTTTCAGGGTTTCAAGCTGGATCTCACTGTGCTTGGCACGGCTGAGCTGCAATACATCATGCATCATCTCCGCCATAGTATCAATTTCCTCAATGATCGTATGGATCTTCCCTTTACTTTTTTCAGAATCGTCAGCTAAATTTCCCAAAAGCATCTGTGCATTAAGCTTCATCACGGTCAGAGGAGTTCCTAAATCATGAGAGATAGTATAAGAAAAACTGTCCAGCTCTTCGTTTACTTTTTTAAGCTCATCATTCAGTCTTTTGATTGCAATATAATTTTTGTGGGAACTTTCCAGGATCAGGTCGCGGATTGCATGAACAGAACTTATATTTCGGGAATTCCATCTTTTAGAATGACCTTTTATGTTTTCTGTAAAAATCTGAAAAGAAGTTCTCGGAGAAACAATCTGTTTTTCTTCCCCATTTTGAGAAAATACCCCGATGTTCTTTTCAGGGTTTCCTGCCCAGTTAATGTGCTCATCAAATTCTTTCCGGAACCAGATCAGCATTTCTTTTTTGTCCCTGTCAATAAAATAGATAATCACGCCTGCCTCATTTTCAGACAAACCTAATTTCTCACCATAATCTTTCAGAAAACTTCGGCTTATATAAATCGTGTTTTCGCAGTTTTCAAAAGCCCATTCTACAATGGTATTGATCGTCTCATAATCCGGAGTTATTCCGTCTGTCACTATATTTTCATCCGAAATAACCACAAGACCATCAGCTTCCGGCAAATCCTTTATTTCCGTTTTATTTTCGGACAGCGAATCCAGTAGATTATTATGTTTTAAAAAATCCGTTTTAAGATGGGATAATTTCTCATTCAGTTCCAGGCGGTAATTCAGTTCATTTTTAGATTTAAAAGATGAATAGGCATTCGCGGCCAGAGCCGTAAAAATACCGGCCTGTACCCTGTCTTCAAGGTCAATATGCTTGGCCTCAATATTCTGACAGGTAACCAGCCCCCAAAGGTGATCATCAATGATAATGGAAATACTGAAACTGGAAGATACTCCCGAATTTTTAAGATACTGCCCATGAATAGGAGACATTCCCCTTGAAGCCGCAAAACTGAGATCAATATATTTCTCTGTTTTGCTTAAAAGAGGAACCGTTTCAGCATCAACATTGCTGAATATTCTTTTTCGTTTTTTAAGATAAAGCTCCCTTGCCTGCTTGGGTATATCAGATTCCGGGTAATGAAGTCCCAGAAAGCTTTCCATAGTATCCCCTTTTTTTTCTGCGATCACTTTTCCCGAACCATCCATCATAAATTTATACACCATCATCCGGTCATAATTCACAACCTTGGAAAGTGTTTCCAACAGATGATTCCAAAGCTCCTGCTGGTTATCTATAGTATAAAAATTGTCATATTTGTTGGATATCCGCTTATTGGGATTGATCAGGACTTCTTCAAATTCTAAAAAGATATACCCTCCGCTTTTAAAAACAGAAAAGTGATATTCTTTATCATCAATAAAAATCTTATCGAAATATGTTTCATTCTCCCTTCTGGTAAATTTATCCAGCGAAGTATAAATATCTGAATCAATAATGCTTTGAAAACTTTCAGGAAAGTCCGTAAGTTTTCTGTTGAAAAGTTCATCTGAACTCTCAATATTCAATATATCCAAAATATTCCTGCTGAAAAAAGTAATGGAATGGGATTCCGCATCAATGCCAATCAAATAGCCAAAACTCTGTATATAGCCTGGAATATGGATGGGTTCCTCATGGCACTCTACAAAATTCATAATATGTCTGTCAGTCAATCTATCAAAGATAGGTCTTTTTTTCTACAGCGGGAGCTGTGTGGTATCTATTTTCCTTTGTTTCAGGCTATAATCTCTATCTGTCATGCTTCTCAACTCACTACAAATCACTTTGAAACATTCTTTATTTTACCCCTGTTTTAATAAGATATCTCTAAAATATACAAAAAAAAATCTAATAATAATGTTAACCATCCATACTTCATGATTCATAACATGAATTACACATTATCAGTTAAAATAATTGTGACATTTAAACAATTTTAACTAAATTTATATCACCAAATAATGAATATGATGAAAAATTCATTGAATTATTCACAATAAATTCAATATAAAATTTAAATTCAAATAATACTATTATGAAAAAGTTCCCATTAATTTTATTTTCTCTTGTCCTTTCAATAGGATTATGGAATCCGTCTGAAGCATGTACCCGTGTAGTCTACAAAGGTCCACAAAACACTATTCTGACAGCCCGTTCTATGGACTGGCGTGATGAAATCCCAGCCAATCTGTGGGTTTTTCCAAAAGGAATAGAACATACCGGACAAACAGGGCCTAAATCTGTAAAATGGACTTCAAAATACGGAAGTATCATCAGCTCCAGCTGGGATATTGCCTCAGCAGACGGAATGAATGAAAAAGGACTGGTTGCCAATATGCTATGGCTTGGTGAATCCCAGTACCCAAAATTCGATCCTAAAGGAAATAAAAAGGGACTTGCCATTTCTTTATGGGCACAATATTATCTCGATAATTTTGCCACTGTAAAAGAAGCGGTAGAATTTTCAAAAAAGGAGCCTTTCGTTATTGTAAGCGATTATATTCCCGGAACCGAAAAATTCACCACCATACACCTTTCCATTTCTGATGCTTCAGGAGACAACGCGGTATTTGAGTATATCAATGGAAAACTGGTGATTCACCATGACCCTTCCTATACGGTGATGACCAACTCTCCGATCTTTGAGGAGCAGCTGGCCCTTAATAATTACTGGAAAGGGATTCCCGGTAACGTTATGCTTCCGGGTACCAACCGCGCTGCAGACAGATTTGTAAGAGCCTCTTATTATATCAATGCGATCCCAAGAAGTGCTGATACACGTACGGCAGTGGCCAGTGTTTTCAGTGTCATCAGAAACTGTTCTGTACCTTATGGAATTACCTCAGCAACGGAACCTAATATCTCTTCCACAAGATGGCGCTCTGTTTCGGATCAAAAGAATCTGGTTTACTATTTTGAAACCGTTTTCACTCCTAATACTTTTTGGGTAGATCTTAAAGATTTTGATCTCAGCCCAAAAGGAAAAGTAATGAAACTGGACCTGGGCAGCTTTCATACCTATAATGGGAAATCCAATACGGATTTCAAGGAATCAATACCATTCAAATTTCTGGGATTAGAATAAAAACTATCCCAAGACCATAAAATAATAAAACACTTAAGTCATTTAAGTGCTCACCTCAACACATAAGAAATACACCCCCTTTCTTCATATCAGAGGTTTGTCTATAAGACAATTACTTGATAGGTGACCATTCTCTTCCTTGGGAGATGTGGTAATTCGAAGAGTTGACAGGTGGGTTTAAACAAAAAACAAACAAAAAGATATGGCCTTTTTTTCACTCAAAAAGAGAAGCCTGTTGCTCTGCATGCTTGCCTGCTGGTTTTCAGCTCATGCGCAGATACAGGATTCTTTACAGACCAAACCACAACCGGAAGAAGATAATGTAAAATACCCGCAGCTTCAGATCAAAGGCCTTTTCCAGGCGCGTTATCTGGTAGGCATGAGCAAAGATGTGGATGTAAACGGACTTCATCACGCAGATGGTTCCGGAACCAGCAATAATTTCATGCTCAAATACATGAGAGTTCAGGTCCGGGCGCAGATCAGTAAACGTACTGAAGTTGTTGTTTTGGCCAACCTTGCAGATTTTAAAAATGATCCTAAAAGCAGGGTCCTAGAAAACGCTTATCTGAAGTATACTTTTAATCCTAAATTAGCGATTACAGTCGGACAGTTCAGACCTTGGTTCGGGATCGAGGAAACCTACCCTATCGATATTATTAAATCTTTGGACTGGTCTAATCAGTATTCTGAATTTGGAAAGCTGGGCTGGACAAGTTTCCAGATCGGAATGTCTGCAACCGGGCAGCTTCAGCTTGGAGAAGTCCCCTTCCAGTATGCCGTGTCCGTAGTGAATGGAAACGGAAAAAACCAGGTCAATGACAATGACAACGGAAAGCAGTATTCTACCCGCCTGGTCTTTGGACTGTCTAAAAAATACAATTTCAACGTAGGCCTTAATGGAGGTATTGGTGAAGTATTCAGTAAAAAAGTATATGCTTTAGGAGTTGACCTGAACTCTTTGGTACAATTTGATCCCAGATGGAGCCTTGATATGCAACTGGAAGCCAAACAAGCTACCAATCACGTTTTATACAATTCTATAGCCCCTGAAGTAAGACCTGAAAACCCGGATCAGTACCTGGTTCGCGGGGTTTACTTTCTTCCTAATCTAAGATATGAGATTAACCATAAAAACCTCAGCGCTTTTGAACTCTCATGCCGCTATGAATATCTGGATACCAACTTCAGATTGGCTTCCAACCCAAGACAGACGATCACCCCAATGGTTGGACTGGAGTTTCTGAAAAATTACGGAGCAAGAATCCAGCTGGGAGTGCAGTTTGACCGTTACAAATATCAGGTGGCAAACACCTCACAATACAACAACAATCTATTCATTGTTCAGGTACAGAGTAGATTCTAAACCTTTAAATAGTTATTATCATGAAAGAAATTAATATCAAAAATGTAGCGATTACATTTATCGTGGCATTGATTATATGGTTCATTCCTGTACCCGAAGGTGTTACTCAGGATGCATGGCACCTGTTCGCCATCTTTGCTGCAACCATTTTAGGAATTATCCTTAAAGCTGCTCCCATGGGCACAATGTGTATGATGGCTATCGCATTTACGGCCCTTACACAGGTGGTGGCTCCGGGAGATGCCGGAAAATCAATCACCAAAGCCCTTTCAGGTTTTGGAGATAAAGTGATCTGGCTGATTGGGATTTCATTCTTTATAGCCAGAGGATTTATCAAAACAGGCCTTGGAAATCGCATTGCCTTTTTATTCATCAGGGTTTTCGGAAAAAGCTCATTGGGATTAGCATATGGGTTGGGCCTTGCAGATGTTTGCCTGGCACCGGCTATTCCGAGTAATACGGCAAGAGGTGGCGGAATTATCTACCCTATTATGAAATCTATGGCCATAAGCTTCGATTCCGTTCCTGAAAAACCCGAAACCCATAGAAAATTAGGTTCTTTTTTAACGCTGAACAGCTACTATATGAACCTCATCGCTTCTTCCATGTTTCTGACAGGTACGGCCAGTAATCCGATGTGTCAGAAATTTGCAGCCAACCTGGGCATTGATATTACCTGGATGTCCTGGGCAGCAGCCGGTTTCTTGCCTGGTGCCGTAGCATTCTTTGTCGTTCCTTTGGTTTTATACAAATTATATCCGCCGGAATTGAAAAAAACAGGAGATGCCCCGAAAATGGCTGCTCAGAAATTAAAAGAAATGGGACCTATCTCCCGAAACGAATGGCTGATGCTGCTGGCGTTCTTCATCCTTTTAGCGCTTTGGATATTTGGGGGAACCTTATCTATTGATGCTACTACAACAGCATTTATTGGATTAACTCTCTTGTTATTGACCTCAGTTCTGACATGGGAAGATGTAAAAGGGGAAAAAGGAGCCTGGGATACTATTGTCTGGTTTGCTGTGCTGGTAATGATGGCAAGTTCTTTGAATGAATTAGGCTTTATCGGATGGTTCAGTGACCTTATCAAAATGAAAATCGGAGGTCTCAGCTGGCAGGTAGCCTTTCCTGTCATTATCGTTGTGTATTTTTTCAGTCACTATATTTTTGCCAGTGCTACAGCTCACGTTGCAGCGATGTATGCTGCATTACTGGGAGTAGGTGTTTCTTTGGGAATTCCACCCATGTTACTTGCCATGATGCTTGGTTTCTTAGGTTCAATCTATGGTGTACTTACACATTACGGACACGGCCCTGCTCCGGTATTCTTCGGAAGCGGATATGTAGACCTGAAAGTCTGGTGGCTCAGAGGTCTCGAAATAGGGATTGTATTATTAATTATCTACATGGTTGTAGGAGGATTATGGATGAAAGTTTTAGGATATTATTAATTATAAAATCAAATTTATGTTATCAACATTGTTAAGAAAAATGCTGATGTGTCTTACGGGACTGTTTCTGGGATTCTTTCTGCTGATTCATTTTCTGGGAAATCTCCAACTGTTCCTTCCTCAGGAGCAGGCACATCTTCAGTTTAATGCCTATTCCCATTTTTTATCCGGAAATATCATTATCAAAATAGTGTCTTACGTTTTATATGCCAGTATTATTCTGCATGCCGTAGACGGATTGGTGATCACTCTAAAGAATAGAAAATCAGGAGGAGACTACCGGAATGACAGACGTGGAAGAGCCAGCCAATGGGCTTCCCGGAATATGGGAATCCTGGGAACATTGATTTTAATCTTCCTGGTGATTCATTTTCAAAACTTCTGGTATGTCTACAAATTCGGAAATCCACCTTTGGACGAGAATGGAAATAAAGACCTGTATATTC
Source organism: Chryseobacterium sp. KMC2 (assembly GCF_016756935.1). Classification (NCBI taxonomy): domain Bacteria; kingdom Pseudomonadati; phylum Bacteroidota; class Flavobacteriia; order Flavobacteriales; family Weeksellaceae; genus Chryseobacterium; species Chryseobacterium sp. KMC2. Next base: position 124,858 of record NZ_JAESIT010000005.1, on the reverse strand, counting down.
TGGTGGTTACAGTTTTTAAAGAGTGGTGGTATGTGCTCATTTATGTAGCATCTATGATTGCACTCTGCTATCACCTGATTCATGGAATACACAGTGCGGTAAGAACTCTGGGATTGTATCACCCTAAATTTGTAAAGTGGTTCAAGACCATTGGAATTGCTTATTCAATCATTATCAGCTTAGGTTTTGCCCTGATGCCGGTTTATGTATTCTTTACTTATCATTAAAACCCCCGTTATGATTTTAGATTCAAAAATACCACAAGGCCCATTAGAACAAAAATGGGATTATTATAAAAAGAAAGCCAGACTTGTAAACCCTGCCAACCGTAAAAAACTGGACGTGATTGTGGTGGGAACAGGATTGGCAGGAAGTTCTATTGCTGCATCTTTGGGAGAAATGGGATATAATGTCAAGTCATTCTGTTTTCAGGACAGTCCGAGAAGAGCTCACTCCGTAGCTGCACAGGGAGGGGTAAATGCCGCCAAAAATTATAAAAATGACGGTGACAGTGTTTACAGAATGTTTGTAGACACCCTGAAAGGAGGAGACTTCAGGGCCCGTGAAGCCAATGTTTACCGTATGGCTGAATGTTCTTTAAACCTCATCGATCAGGCCGTAGCACAAGGCGTTCCTTTTGGACGTGAGTATGGAGGCTATCTCAACAACCGTTCATTTGGTGGTGTTCAGGTGAGCCGGACATTCTACGCCAGAGGGCAAACCGGACAGCAGTTGCTTTTAGGAGCCTACCAGGCTTTAATGAGACAGGTTGGAAAAGGTTCTGTAGAACTTTTTTCAAGACATGAAATGCTCGATTTGGTGACTATTGACGGCAAAGCAAGAGGAATCATCGTAAGGAATTTAGATACCGGAGCAATTGAAAGACATGCAGCCCATGCTGTAGTACTGGCAACAGGAGGTTACGGAAAGATCTACTACCTTTCTACATTGGCTATGGGATGCAATGGCTCTGCCATCTGGAGAGCTCATAAAAAAGGAGCATTAATGGCTTCTCCAAGCTGGATTCAGGTGCACCCTACTTCCCTTCCGCAATCCGGAGATTACCAGTCTAAATTAACCCTGATGTCCGAGTCTCTGCGTAACGACGGGAGAATCTGGGTCCCTGCTAAACTGGATGAAAACAGACAGCCTAACGATATTCCTGAAAACGAAAGGGATTATTATCTGGAAAGAAGATATCCCGCATTTGGAAATTTGGCGCCAAGAGATATTTCCTCCCGTGCTGCAAAAGAAAGAATCGATGCAGGATATGGGATCGGACCGTTAAAGAATGCTGTTTATCTTGATTTTTCAAAGGCTATTAAGGAACAGGGAAAAGATAAGATTAAAGAGAAATACGGAAATTTATTCGATATGTATCTTAAAATAACAGGATATGACGCATATAAAGAACCGATGATGATTTCTCCGTCTGCTCACTTTTCAATGGGAGGCCTTTGGGTAGACTATGAGCTGATGACTACCGTTCCGGGACTTTTTGCATTGGGAGAAGCCAATTTTGCAGATCATGGCGCCAATCGTTTAGGAGCAAACTCCCTTTTACAGGCTTCTGTAGATGGATACTTTATTGCTCCTTATACCATTGCCAATTACCTGGCAGATGAGATTCATACCGGAAAAATATCCCCGAATACGCCTGAGTTTGAACAGGCCGAAAATGCAGTTAAGAACCAGATTCGGGACCTGATCAATATCAAAGGAACCAAAACCGTAGATCATTTCCATAAAACATTAGGAAAATTATTATATGACTATTGCGGACTGGCAAGAAATGAGGAAGGTCTGAAATATGCCATCGAGGAGATCAGAAAACTGAAACAGGAATTCTATAAAGAAGTAAAAGTTTCCGGACAGGGAGATCAAATGAATTCCGAACTTGAAAAAGCAGGCCGTGTTGCTGATTATTTTGAGATTGGCGAGCTTATGTGTTATGATGCATTAACCCGTAATGAATCCTGTGGTGCTCATTTCCGGGAAGAATTTCAAACACCGGATGGTGAAGCATTGAGAAACGATTCAGAATATCAGTTTATCTCTGCATGGGCTTGGGCAGGCGAAAACAAAGAACCTGAACTGATCAAAGAGCCCCTGATATTCGAAGAAATACAGCCAACGGTAAGAAGCTACAAATAAAAAACAAAAAATTATGGATTTACACCTTAAGATATGGAGACAGAAAGACAGACAAAGTGAAGGAAAACTGGTTAATTATGACCTGAAAGGATTAAATTCTCACATGTCTTTCTTAGAAATGCTTGATACGTTAAATGAAAAACTGATCACTGAAGGAGATGAGCCCGTAGAATTCGACCACGACTGCCGTGAAGGGATCTGCGGACAGTGCGGAATGATGATTAATGGTATCGCTCATGGCCCTTTAAAAAATACGACTACATGCCAGCTTCACCTGCGATCTTTTAAAGATGGGGAAACAATCTTGATAGAGCCTTTCCGGGCAGGCGCTTTTCCAGTGAAGAAAGATTTAAAGGTAGACCGTTCCGCTTTCGACAGAATTATTTCTTCAGGAGGTTTCGTTTCTGTGAATACCGGTCAGGCTCCTGATGCCACGGCCATTCCGGTTACCCATCAGACTGCTGAAGAATCTTTTGACTCTGCAGCCTGTATCGGGTGTGGTGCTTGTGTGGCAACCTGTAAAAATGGAAGTGCCGCTTTATTTACCTCAGCAAAAATTACCCATATGGCTCTGCTTCCTCAGGGAAAAGAGGAAAGAAGCAAACGGGTATTGGATATGGTAGCCCAGATGGACAGCGAATTATTCGGACATTGTTCCAATACAGAAGCCTGTGAAGTAGAATGTCCACAGGGAATTTCTGTACTCAATATCGCCAGAATGAATTTTGAATACAACAGGTCGCTGTTTTTTCAGAAAAAATAAGTGAACAAAAAAATCATCATAAAAAGAGCGGATTTGTCCATTACAAATCCGCTCTTTTTTATCTTTAGATTGAACATGGGTTTTCCAGGTTCAATATGCTGTAGTATTCCTTTATTTAAACTCTGGGAATCGTAATTGTACCCGGATCATTCTCATCATATAAGATCTCAACAGCACCTTGTTTGGGAATTGAGGAAAGGTCCAGAAGTCTGATCACCTTTTTATAGACCGCAATATGTTCTTTTCCCCTAAAATCCTTAAAACTGACCTGAAACATAATCTGCGGCTGGTCATTAACTGTCAGCCCCGTCTGATTCACACTGATAATCTGTGCTTCGGCACTTCTTCCCACAAAGAGGATACGTTCTTCTTTTTTGTTCTTAAAAAACTTCCCTATAATCAGCTGAAAAACCAATACATAAATAAGGGTCATCACTCCACTGAAAATAATAGGATGCATAAAAGTGAGAAACTGCCAGCCAAAATCAAAGGATTCCCGCCTATAGAAATAAGAGTACAGACCGATAATATAAGCGATTAACAATATGATAAATACTATTCTTAAAACCATTCCCGATGCATTGAAACTAACCTTTTGATCACTTAAAATGAAGTAAGGTTCCTGTGAAACATTAGGATTCAACAATACCTTCACATGATTTCCTACATCAAACCTTTTTTCCTGTGGCTTGGAATCATGAAACATCATCTCATGTTCAATCATGGTATTCCTAAGGTTGGGAAATGAAAGAACAATCTGAATAGCATTCATATTGGTTTTCGGAAAGTATTTTAAAAGCTGGTAACGCATCACCTTAGCCTCTCTGGGAATACCATTTCTCAGAATGGAATGAATGGTGTTCCTCTGCTTAAAAGTTTTAATGAAAAGAGTATTAATGAAGAATACGAGAATATATCCCCATAGTAATAAAGAAAGACCGAGATATCCATAGCTCACCGCTAATGAATTTCTCGGTCCTGTTGCGACTTCCTCCGTCACCATATAAATGAAAATCGGAAAAGGTACGCAGAAGAAAAAGAGGAAAGCTCCCCAGAAAACGATCATAAATTTCATAACTGCTATTTTGTAATCAGCAATAAAGTTATGATATTATTTAATGAATTGATTTCTATTATACTTCTTTTTCAAAATAAAGTCTGTAGTATTTTCCTTTATCATCCTCTCCTGTTTCAATTTTCTGTCTGTCCCCGTGGATATAGATATGGAAATTTTTATCAAGTTTAATAATGCTTTTGAAATGTCTCTGAGTTTTCTTTACAGCGGCTTCACTGATGGGGAATTCCTCAGCAATATTCACCTGCATATCCTGCTCATAATCTGTTTTAAAATTCACAAAACTTTCAATGACGTGTTCGTCTCCCAATACTTCACTGGCAAACTCATCCAGCTTAAACTCTTCTTTCTCCTTAAAGAAATTAATAGATTTATTAAGGAAATCTGCCTGATCAGCCTTAGAAACTTCAAATTCCTGTGGAAGTTGCTTGGTGATATAATCTTTATAAACCATCAACGCTTCCTGAGTATGGAAATATTCATCATCGCGCTGCTTTACTTTCAGGAAATCTTCAAACCAGTAATACATATCTCCGTTTTTGTTGTTGTCAACTACCGAAAGTACATAGCCTGTATTTTTATCATTATTATAGATTAAAGCTGCCTTATCAATTTTGGATAAGCCGATTCCCTGATCTTTTTCAATATCAAATGTTTCTTCTATAGGATTAATTTTCAGGAAAGATTCTCTTTTTTCGGTTTTAAAGATTCCTATCTTATCCACTCTGTCCGGACGGTCACTTTCATCTTCAAAAAGTACAATAAACAGCTCTCCACTTTGAACTCTAGGGTTCTCCGCTGCTTCGAAAAGGTGTTTTGCAATATTTTCAGATTCCCATATAAATTTGGCCTTATCTTCAAAAATTTCAGAAACCGCACTGTAAACCGGATTGTTTACCAGATAGGTATCACTGTAAAAATGAAAAGTTTCTTCTGATTTGAATGATCCTAAAAAGTAATCTTCAAGCAATTCTGCCATTCCTTCCTCCAGCTTCAGTTCCTCCTGGGAAAGCGTTAAGGAATCTCCATTGATTTTATTTCCGACTCTGTGTACTATAATTTTTGAAAACATCTTCTGAATATTTGGACTGCAAAGATATTCATTCTATTCTTTCCATCATATAGATACACCTGTGTAAAATTGTCACAAAAATGGGTCAAAAAAATGGCCGATCAAAACAGCAACAAACTGACAACCAAACAAATACCCACTCCACCATTTCAATCAAATTTACAAAATAAAAATTAAAACACTGATTATCAATAAATTGAATTATTGAATTTGTGTCCTTTCTAAAATTTTAGTCAAAAAATACTTTTCCAGAAAACTTTTTATGACAAATTGCAAAATCCTTCTGAAACAAGTAATTATAGAATTTATCAAGGTTTCTGTGATTCAGTACTTTAGAATTGAACAAACATCGATGGAAGAAACAACTCTAATTTTTGAATTCATCAAAAATAAAATTTCACTTTAGAAAATTTATTTCATTTTGATAAAATCCTTATCATTTTGACATGCTTTTTCAATTCCAAAAGCTCGATAAAACCAATATAACAAACTGTATTACAATCAAATAAACACAATAAAACCCCAAAGGAACAGTCTTGGCATCATTAGTTTCAAAACATACAAAAATGGACTTAAAAACATTAAACAGAATAGACAAGTTGAGAAGATTAAAAAGCAGAGGACCAAAAACTCCGAAATGGCTGAAACCCTATCATCTGCTTTTCTTTGCTTTTTTAACCGTTTTTATTTTTGGTGCTATCATCAAAATACTGGAACAAAATCATTAAAATCATAATAATATGAACTATTTACAGGCTGCACAGGAAATCACAGAACTCGTTCCCGACTTTGAACGTGAATTGAAAGAGGAGAAAAATCAAAATCCTTATGCTATAGTCCGGGCTTTCACCGAACGTATTAAAAATATGATCCGCCAGAATGACAGAAATCTGTTGCTGAGGAGTTTACAAAAGATGGACAAAATGTACAGCGATGGAGATACAGTCCTAAAAAATGCGATTGAGCATACTTTTATCTATTCTCTGGACAATTTTACAGCATTCTGCAGTGAAGAATATAAAAAAATGATCTTTAGTCATATTTCCATAGACCTACAAAAGATCTATTCAAGACAAATTTACAGTCACGGGATATAAGTTTATTACATTTTTGACCCGTTTCATTACAAAGTGTTTAAATTAAACAAAAATCAAAATAACTCACAATCAATAGATTATGAAAAATAAAATAAGAAAAATTTCAGATTGGAAAACCTGGAAAACCACGACTAACAAACATAATTCCGAGATATTACTCACTCACATTGCTGTGATCGTAAGTGTTTTCATTTTTGCAGCATGTTTATAAATTTTGGTATACATTTCGCTGCAATACTAAGTGTTTGAAAAATTCTAAATTATGATGAAAGTACAAATGCAAACTATTAATCAAAAAATAGCTGTTGAATACTTAAAATTTTTCTATCCGCCCCTTCGCAGGGAAATCACACAGTTATCTGTTCAGGATAATTTTGCAGGAATCATGCAGGCTACCGTTAATTACCTGAAGGGTCTTTTGCAAGAATCGAAGATCAGCATTATAGCTCACCACATCAAACTTATGGACGGGCTTTACAGGAATGGAAATTCTTATGTAAGAACGATGATCGAAAATATCTTCATCAGGTCTTTTGAGAGCTTTAAAAAGCATGCTAAAATCCAGCATTGGAAGCTTCTTTACCGTTATATGCCCGTAAGTTTCCAGATCATCTATACTGAACAGCAAAAACAGGATCAGATCTACTTTGGTAAATAAAATAGTTTAATTTGAAAAGACTCCCCGGACAACTTTAGTTGTTCGGGGAGTTATATTTTATGGAAATTAGGGAAGGAACATAAAAAATCCCAGGCGTCTAACCCGGGATTTTTCTAATTATCTTTTTTAGTAAAAACATTCTCAATGATCTGAAGTTCTTCTTTACTCAGTTTTGAGCTTTTCTTCAGTTTTGCACTAAAAATGGCAACTTCCTCAGGGGTAGAGGGTGACCCCAGATTTTGTTTCTTGGCATCAAAAGAATCGGCAAGCACTTCTCCTTTAGGATTTAAGATCAGCCAGAAAGGAAGTCCGGCATTCTCTCCTTTGTATTTGTTCATCAGCTCCTGTCCGCCCGGATTTTCCAGTGCTTTCTTTTCTCCTCTTTCCTGAACATCTACATATGCAGTAACAAAATTCTTTTCAAAAATAGGTTTGGTTTCCGGAAGGTTCATATTTTTCTCCATAACTTTACACCACTTGCACCATGAAGCATGAAACACCAGCAATACATTTTTATGGCTTACTTTAGCTTCTTTAAGCGCTTTGTCTAATACGATACCTGCCTTCTCCTGTGCCAGACCTAACTGAAAGAACAGTAAGGCTGCCACCACAATAATTTTAGAATATTTCATTAATACTTTTGTTTTTTATCTACACGAATGTAAGTATTTTACAAGAAATATGATAATCACATTATTGTATTTCTTGTAAAATATTAATATCCGGTGTGGTATCCCTTTTTTCCGAAACCCAATAAGCATTCAGTATTATTTCAGAGCGGTTTCATCCATTGATGCTCTTCTAAAGAGAACTAATGTTTTCTTCTTTCTTAGTATATCTAATGAAATCTGAACAGCAAATGTGAGGACAATATAAAACAGGATCAGTACAAGCACATACCCAATTCCATGTTGTCTATACCCGAAGATACCTTTACCCCAGGAAATTAATATCCATTGTATCATATACATTGATGTTAGATTTTTACTGCAGTATTTTAAAATTCTGATCGCATTATTTTCTTTCGTATGTAAGGTGATCCTAAAAATAAGCCACAGAAAAACTAATGTCCATCCTGCAAAATAAATAACACCTCCGGGTCCCATGTGATAAAAACCATTGTAGTGGTATTTACCGTATAAGAAAACCAAAGGAGCCCCAATGGCTATAAACAACAGTCCCACATATAGCATATTTCTAAACAGCTGCCTGCTGTTATGATTAAGTTCCAGAAACCATTTACCGAAAAACATCCCGATAATAATAAAAGACATCCATGGGAAAACAGGAAAATAAACATAGGCAGGATAATCATTATTAAAAAGAAGGTCTAAAACATAATTAATAACAGGATAATCCATATTGATTCCACTTACTTCCCGGGATACAAGCGCTACCAATAATCCTATCGCAAGAATTACATATTTATTTTTGACATATTCTCTGATAAAGCCTACGAATAATAAGGACATCCCGGCTAACTGTAAAATATCCCCCAGCAGTACCAGGTACACATATTGTTGTTCTATGGGAGCGTGCCAGCCATATTTTTGGATAAAATTATCCGGAGCAAAATTAAAAATCACAGGAATCATAAACTTCATGAAATTCATAAAAAGGCCTGCAAATACGAGTAAAACCCCGCGCTTTAATGCACTCTTAAGGCTTTGATGGCTCGACGTCATAAACGTTATTCCCATACAGATCAGAAAGATGGAAGTTCCTCTTCCCAAAAACACAATAAAACTTCCAATAACCGACTCTGATTGTGATTTTACATTTGCAAATATGAGTAAGGTATGTATAATCACCATTCCTATAACACTCATTCCTTTTATTAAATCCAGTGCCAGGATCCTTTTGCTTTGTTGTTCCATAATTTTTTTAGTTTTTAAAGCGTAAGCTGCATTTCACATAGGGAATTACACTTTTTAAGTATGCCCGGCAGCCATTTTTGTAGTAATTTTAAAATTTTGTTAGTTTATTTTTTTGATAACAAATAATCTACTTGTTCATGAATTCCTTATTTCACAGGGATTGTATGCCATTTCTATTTTTTTATATTAATATTTTTTATTTATTCTAAATAAAAACAAATATATAAATTAAACGTAGATAATTGATTTCATTATTATGATTTTCATCAAAAACATGAAAAACACTGAATATCAAATAATTAAATACATAAAAAAAAATACTACAACATCTTTTACGGCTCCAACTGAAGTTTCAACAGCTATAAAAGCAACTTAGCTATTTCATGAAAAAGTTTAAAAAATAATGGGTATATATGATCTTTACATGAGCAATTTTGTAATTTAGTCTGAGCTAAACCAAAGACTGAAAATCAGAAGTTATCGATATATTCCTATTATGATTGAAATAAAAAAATATTCACATCAGGCGGGACATCCTGAGCCAAGACGGGTTATAAAATATACACTCTTCTGGTGCCAAAGCGGAAGTGCAGAAATTCTGATTGATGAAAACATCTTTATCCTGAAAGCCGGACAGACCATCACGATTACTTCCGGACAGTTCCACCAGCTCATGATGGCAGAAGGAGAACTGACTGTCCTGGAATTTACTCTGGATTTTTTCAGTAAAAGTGACCGTGATATTGAACTTATTTTCCACAACGGTCTTTTTTGTCATTTTGGAATGAATGAAATGATCAGTATTCAGCATCCATCTTTTTTTACAGAAACCCTCAGCCGGATTGAAAAAGAAATTGAAGAAAAGCCCTATCAATATCTGATCTCCACCCACTCCTTAATTGAACTATTATTAGTAGAAATCAACCGCAGTAAAATTGCCAACGGAGATGAAATCTGGAAACCCGACGCTTTGTTTTTAAAATTCCTTGAAAGCGTACGGAATCATTTTGCTGACAATTATCCGGTATCTCGTTTTGCCGATCTATTAGGGACTACTGAAGCTAAACTGAATGAGGTTTCAAAACTGCATACCCATAAAACGGCACAGAATGTCATCTACAGCCTTGTTATTTCCGAAGCGAAAAGACTTTTACTTTATGAAAAGTTGAGTGTAAAGGAAATTGCTTACCAGCTTGGGTTTAATGATCCTTTTTATTTTTCCAATTTCTTTAAAAAGCATACTTCTCACTCTCCAAAAGACTATCAGAAAGCAGTGAAAAACTAAAATATTATATGCTTTTCCCGGAATTCTCTATTCTTTAGAAGGTCTCTTTCCCTGAACTTTGTACTTATAATTAAGACTTAAAATAAGTATGAAAACTCAACAGGACATAGCCGTCTTTTCATTAAGAATAGCATTAGCCGCAGGATTTTTATCGGCGACAGCAAGCAGATTAAACCTTTGGGGATCTCAATCTTCCGGCTGGAAAAACTTTGTACACTATACCGCAGAAACCAATTCTTTTTTACCTCAGTCTCTTGCGCCGGGCATTGCAGTATTATCCACAGTTGCCGAAGTATTGATCGGGATCTTACTTCTTGTAGGATACCGTATCAAGAAAGTTGCCTTTTGTGCATCTATACTCACCCTATTATTTGCTGTTGCCATGAGTATTTCCTTTGGACTTAAAGAACCCCTGGATTATTCGGTTTTTGTTTTCAGTACCGGGGCATTCCTGCTAAGCACTTTCTCCCATTACAAATGGACCTTAGAACAATTTCTACCTCAATAACAATTTAAAATGTAATATTATGAACACAAACATTCACGATTATATCGTAAAAACAGAACAGAAAGAATGGCAACCTCTCATTGAAAAAGGAATTCATTACGAAGGTATTTTCGTAAAATCGCTGAAATTTGATCCGGAGAAAAACCGCTCTACCACTATTCTTTTAAAATTTGAACCCGGAGCAAGTTATCCTTATCACAATCACCCTGCCGGAGAAGAGCTTTTCATCTTAAAAGGAAGTGCCCATATAGCGGGTGCCCATTTGGAAAAAGGAGATTATCTATATACTCCGCCTACTTTTAAGCATTCCGTGACCTCTGAAAATGGCTGTACGATTCTCTTTATTGTTCCTGAAGAAGTTGAAATTCTTTAAATCTGATTATTTACGCAGCCCTTGTAAAATAAATTTACACATTAAGACCTTTATTATCAATCATAAAAAACCGCAGCAAACAATGTTTACTGCGGTTTTTATTTATAAATAGATGTTCGTATTTCTTACTACATCGATTATTTTACTTCTTCGAAGTCTGCATCCTGTACATCTTCACCTCCTGCATTGCTACCTCCAGGGTTTTGAGCTCCTGCTCCTGCATCAGCACCCGGTTGTTGACCTGCTGCATACAATTCTTCAGAAGCGGCCATCCATGCTGCATCTAAAGCTTCAGTTTTAGCTTTTACATCATCAACATTTTTAGCTTCGAAAGCTGTTTTCAATTCTGTGTGAGCTGCTTCAATAGCTGCTTTTTTGTCAGCAGAAAGCTTTTCACCGAATTCTTTCAACTGCTTTTCAGTCTGGAAGATCAATCCGTCAGCTTTGTTGAAAATTTCAACTTCTTCTTTTTTCTTAGCATCCGCTGCAGAGTTCTCCTGAGCTTCTTTTTTCATTCTTTCAATTTCCTCGTCAGAAAGACCTGAAGAAGCTTGAATTTTGATTGTTTGCTCTTTACCTGTACCTTTATCTTTAGCAGATACACTTAAGATACCGTTTGCATCAATATCGAAAGTTACTTCAATTTGAGGAACTCCTCTTGGTGCTGGTGGAATATCTGTAAGATCAAATCTACCGATTTCTTTGTTGTCGTTGAACATAGATCTTTCTCCCTGTCCTACTCTGATGCTTACAGCTGGCTGATTGTCAGAAGCTGTAGAGAATACCTCAGATTTTTTAGTTGGGATTGTCGTATTCGCTTCAATTAATTTAGTGAATACAGAACCCATAGTTTCGATACCTAAAGAAAGTGGAGTAACGTCAAGAAGTAATACGTCTTTTACGTCTCCTGTCAATACACCTCCCTGGATAGCTGCACCAATTGCTACAACCTCATCCGGGTTAACACCTTTAGAAGGTTTTTTACCGAAGAATTTTTCTACTTCTTCCTGGATAATCGGGATTCTTGTAGAACCTCCTACCAAGATTACTTCGTCAATATCAGAAGTTGATAAACCTGCATCTTTTAATGCTTTAGCAACCGGTTCCATAGATCTTCTTACCAAATCAGCAGATAATTGCTCAAATTTAGCTTTAGTTAAAGATTTCACTAAGTGTTTAGGACCTGTAGCTGTAGCTGTAATATATGGTAAGTTGATTTCAGTCTGAGCAGAAGAAGATAATTCAACTTTTGCTTTTTCAGCAGCTTCTTTCAATCTTTGAAGAGCAATAGCATCTGTTTTTAAATCTACACCTTCTTCAGCTTTGAACTCATCAGCCATCCAGTTGATGATCACATCATCAAAGTCATCACCTCCTAAGTGAGTATCTCCGTTTGTAGATAATACTTCAAATACACCATCTCCCAAATCAAGGATAGAGATATCGAAAGTACCACCTCCAAGGTCATATACTGCGATTTTTTGATCTTTATGGTTTTTATCAAGACCGTATGCTAACGCTGCAGCTGTAGGTTCGTTGATAATTCTTTCTACTTTAAGACCTGCAATTTCACCAGCTTCTTTAGTAGCCTGTCTTTGCGCGTCATTGAAGTATGCAGGAACAGTAATTACCGCTCTTGTTACTTCTTGTCCAAGGTAGTCCTCAGCAGTTTTCTTCATTTTCTGAAGAGTCATTGCAGAAATTTCCTGTGGAGTATATTCTCTATCGTCAATTTTTACTTTTACCGTATCGTTTGGTCCGCTTACTACTTCATATGGTACTCTTGAGATTTCTTTAGCATCTTCTTTAAAGTGAGTTCCGATAAATCTTTTGATAGAGTATACAGTTTTCTTTGGATTCGTTACAGCCTGTCTTTTTGCAGGATCACCTACTTTTCTTTCACCATCTTCTGTAAATGCTACAATAGAAGGTGTTGTTCTTTTACCTTCTGCATTTGGGATAACAACAGGGTCTTTACCCTCCATAACAGCAACACAAGAGTTGGTTGTTCCTAAGTCAATTCCAATTATTTTACTCATAATATTTTATTTTTTCTAATTTTTAAGTTTAATTTACACTCTCAATTTCTCAATATCTGTACCATTCAAAGATTTGTGACAAAATGACACAATAAAAATAAAAACCCCGTTACATCGAGGTTTTCTATAGATTAATATGGAAATTTTTTCAGATAATCAGCAGACAATAGCCTGCATTCGTGCGGGAAAATTTAAAAAACATAGCCTACAGATATTCCAAGATTGGAATTATATATTTTAGGGGCATCCTGAAAATTCAAAGAATTGGAAGCATATACTGCAGTGCTTTTATAAATTTTTGTCATTCCAAAGTAATATCCCACTGAGGCCAGATAATGTTTTGCGAAAATATACTGTGCTTTTACTTTTATTCCGGCATCAAATTGCTGCATATTATCCGGTTTTTGTTTCGTTGTCCCATTGATGCTCTGGTTATATTCAAGTTCCTTGTTGATTAAAATCCCAATTTCCGGTCCTAAAGAAACAGAAAGGTCATTTATCGGATGATAACTGAACAATACGGGCAGTCTCAGATAATCTGCTTTTAATTTCCCACTTAATGAAAATGAGGAAGGGTTCATATCATTGATCTTATGAGGAATATTGGCATTAAAATCTGATCCCATCTGTGAATAGGCCAGTTCTACATCGATAGAAATTTTATCAGACAGATAATTCCAGATAAAACCACCGGCGTGAAATCCTGTTCTGGAAGAGAAACCTTCTGCATCAGAGCCTGAAAGACTGCTGATATTTACTCCTGCAAAAAGACCGTATCTCTGTTTTTGCTGGGCATTCATTAACCCCACAGAAAGTAATACACTCAGTACAATTGTTTTTTTCATGATATTTGGTTATTAGAAAATAAAAATATAAAAAACACACTGATTCACAATGATCTCCGGATAATTACTATCAACCCAGGAGCAATAATTCACTCTTCCTTAAAAATTAATCAAAGTTTAACCTTATAAATAGAGTCAGAAACTTTACGAATTATTATTTTTGATAAATTATATACATTTAAGAATGTCATTACACTTTAATCCGCGAGATATTACATGGCTTGCCTTCAATGAAAGAGTTTTACAGGAGGCTATGGACGAAAAAGTCCCTCTTCATTTGAGAATACGTTTCCTCGGCATTTTTTCCAATAATCTGGATGAATTTTTCAGAGTACGTGTTGCCGGATTAAAGCGTGCCATGGATTTTAAGGAAAAAGTGATTGCTGAATCTTTCTATCAGCCTCCTTCCAAAATTCTTCAGCACATTAACGACATTGTGATGAGACACCAGCTGAATTTTGATAAAACCTGGAAAAAAATCCAGGCAGAAATGGCTGACCATAAAGTTTTCATTAAGAATTCTAAAAATCTGACTGCCAAACAAAAGGAATTTGTCAGAAATTATTTTGATGAAGTGGTGGAATCTAATGTGATCCCTATCCTGCTTCATGAGAATACTCCCATGCCCTATCTAAGAGATAAAAGTCTTTATCTGGGTGTTGCCATGAGAAAAAAAGACTGGCAGTATTCCAGCAACTATGCCATTATTGAGATTCCTTCACGATTTGTCGGAAGATTTGTACTGCTTCCTACTGAAGATCCGGAAGAGAAAAATGTAATGCTGCTGGAAGATGTCATCACCTTCAACTTACCCCATATTTTCTCTTATTTCGGGTATGACGAATTTGCAGCCAATGCTTTTAAAGTAACAAAAGATGCTGAACTGGACCTTGATAATGACATCCGTACCAACTTCGCAGAAAAAATAGAAAAAGGACTCAAAAACAGGAGAAAAGGAAAACCTACCCGTTTTGTGTTTGATAAAGATATGGATAAGGCACTCCTGGAGCTCCTGATCAGAAAGCTTAACCTTACCAAAAAAGACAGTATTATTCCGGGAGGAAAAATCCATAACTTCAAACATTTCATGGACTTTCCCGATGTTTTTGAGACCTATGCAAGACCCGAGGAAAGAACTTCTTTCACCCATCAGGCTTTTGAACACGGTGAAAGGGTAACAGACGTCATTTTAAAAGAAGATATATTGCTTACTTTTCCTTACCATAAATATAATCCGGTCATCGATCTTCTTCGTGAAGCTGCTATGGACCCGGATGTAAAATCTATACAGATCACAGCCTACCGTATGGCAAGCAGCTCAAAGATCATCAATGCGTTGATCTATGCCGCAAGAAATGGCAAAGAAGTAACGGTCATGCTGGAGCTTCAGGCAAGATTTGATGAAGAATCCAATCTGAAATGGAAAGACATGCTGGAACCCGAAGGAATTACAGTACTGGTGGGACTTCCCAACAAAAAAGTGCATGCCAAACTTTGTGTGATCAAAAAAAGAGCCCATAACAAAACCATTCAGTATGGATTTGTAAGCACTGGAAATTTCAACGAAAAAACAGCCAGAATCTATGGAGATCATCTATTGCTGACAGCTGACCGTGGCATTATGGCAGACATCAATAAAGTCTTCAATGTCCTGAAAAAACCAAAAGATGATTATCTTCCGGTATTGAAAACCTGCAAAAATCTATTGGTTTGTCCACAATTTATGCGTGAAAAAATCATTCACCATATTGATAAAGAAATTGAAGAGGCTAAAGCCGGAAGAAAAACCGAAATTATTGTTAAAGCCAATTCTCTAAGTGACAGATCTTTAATTGAAAAACTTTATGAGGCCGCAAAAGCAGGAGTAATGACAAAGCTTATTGTAAGAGGAATCTACTGCGCAGTCAATCAAAAAGACTTTAAAGAAAAAATAAAAGCGATAAGTATCGTTGATGAATATCTGGAACATGCCAGAGTAATGTATTTTTACAATAAAGGCTCTGAGGACATCTACATCTCTTCTGCAGACTGGATGACCCGAAACCTCGATTACAGAATTGAGGCAGCAGCAAGAATTACAGATAAAAATCTAAAAAAAGAAATAAAAGATATTCTCGACATTCAGCTCAGAGACAATGTAAAAGCCCGGATTTTAGATAAGAAACTGAGCAACGAATATGTAAGAAATGACAAGAAAGAATGTCGCTCTCAAATAGAAACCTATAAATATTTAAAAGCTAAAACCAACAAAAAATGAAGATCGCAGCGATAGACATAGGAAGTAACGCAGCCAGACTTCTTATTAATGAAGTAAAAATAAATAATAGAAAACCTGAATTCATTAAACTCAACCTCTTAAGAATCCCTCTGAGGCTGGGAATGGATGTGTTCACCATTGGAAAAATAGGCAGCGAAAGAGAAAAAATGGTCATCGATTCCATGAAGATCTTTAGCGACCTCATGAAGATCTATAAAGTAGACCATTACAGGGCTTGTGCTACAAGTGCCATGCGTGATGCGGCAAACGGTGATGAAATCATCAGACAGGTGCAGGAGACATCCGGAATCAATATAGAAATTATCTCCGGAGATGAAGAGGCTACCCTGATCTATGAAAACCACGTAGCTGAAGGGCTCGACAAAGATTTTGCTTATTTATACATCGATGTAGGTGGAGGTTCTACAGAACTTACCTTCTACGAAAACGGTAAAATGCTCTACGAAAGATCCTTTAATATCGGAACCATCCGTCTGCTTAATGACCTTGTCACGGCAGACAACTGGAAAGAGATGAAAGAAGAGATCAAAAAAAATATTGTCAGTAAAAAACCTATTGTTGCTATAGGTTCTGGAGGAAATATCAACAAGATTTTCTCCATGAGCAAAACAAAAGAAGGCAAACCAATGTCTTTATCTCATCTTAAAAAGGTATATAAGGAATTTAATGAACTTTCAGTAGAAGAAAGGATGACAAACTATAGCCTGAGAGAAGACCGAGCAGATGTTTTAGTTCCTGCCTTACGCATTTTCAACAATGTAATGTCATGGTCCGATATCAACAGGATTTTCGTTCCTAAGATCTCTGTGGCAGATGGATTGATCCAGAATATTTACAGTCAGCTACACCATAAAGAATAATTTTTACAATATTATATTTGAAAACCGGGCCGTATTGGTCCGGTTTTTCTTTTTTTGAAGCTATTCCTGCTTTCCGCTGTATCTTTTTCTACAGCCACTTTTAAAAGCCATTCCGGAAAAAGGATATCGCTGCAATCAGGGCTATGAAATTCTCATTCATCATCTAAAATTTAAGTTTGGGCTAAAGCCCAATGAATTGTATTTATCTATGAAAGCGGACTAAAGTCCGCTCCTATTGAATTTTAATATCCAATATCTTTTATCTTTTATCTTTTATCTTTTATCTTTTATCTTTTAAACAAAAAAAATCCCTAACTTTAAAGTAAACCCGATCCCTCATCCGTCATACAACTATCAATAGCAAAACAATGAACCCAATCAAAATAATTCTTACAGGAGCTACCGGAATGGTAGGTGAAGGTGTTTTACTGGAATGCCTGGAAAACCCGAACGTTTCTGAAATACTGAGCATAAGCAGAAAACCTTCCGGAAAAAAGCATTCAAAACTAAAGGAATATCTTGTTTCTGACTTTTTGTCAATACATATCGATGATGAAAACCTGAAAGGCTATGATGCCTGTTTTTTCTGTGCCGGGATCAGCAGTGTCGGGATGAATGAGGAAGACTATACTAAAATTACTTACGATACCACTCTGCATTTGGCAAAAGCTGTTCTGAATCAGAATCCGGAAATGGTCTTCACCTATGTTTCAGGAGCTCAGACTGATAGCACGGAAAGTGGAAAGCTAATGTGGGCAAGAGTGAAGGGGAAAACAGAAAACGCTTTAAAAAAGATGAATTTCAAAAGCGCTTATAATTTTCGTCCTGGATTTATGAAACCCGTTGAAGGTCAATTGAATGTAAAATGGTTTTTCAAACCTTTTATTTGGTTTTTTCCTATTTTTTTACCGTCAAAATCATTATCTTTACACGAAGTGGGGAAAGCTATGATCAATGCTGTACAAAAAGGATACCCAACCTCCACTTTAGAGATTAGAGATATTAAAAATTTAGCGATATGAGAGACATGTTAAAAAGAATTGTTCTGGTTATTTTTGTACTCTTGCTCCTGACTGCAGTTTCAGGATTTTTTTACATGCAGCAACACCCTCTGGAAGGAAATAAATCCGGAACTATTCTCAATTTTTCCGGTAAGTCTGTCAGTAAGTAAATTCTATAATAGGTTATCCTCTATTGCATATTGGGTATGGTATGAACCTGTTTCTTAAACATTTCTTAAAATTCCATTAAAATAGTTAACAAACATAAAGTTCATTTTTGCATTTATCTAATAAAAGTAAAAAATGATCAACAACTACCTATTAAAAGGATCTGTCATTGCCGCATTCTTTTTTCAGAGCGGACTTTTCGGGCAAACCCTTATTCATTACTGGAATTTTAATAATAATGCTTCCACAGCTTCCATCACGACACCTACTTCTACACTTACTAATGGCTCACTGAATGTTTTAGCAGGTGGCAGCAGTATAATAGATTTTGCAAATGGTACAGGACAAAACTTCGATCCGGCTAATCTGAATGCCCGAAATGGAGATCCATCCGGAACCCATTTAAGATTTAATAATCCTATTGGGGGTGCATTACAATTCAACCTTCCTACAACAGGTTATAATAATGTGAATATAAAATTCACGACAAGAAGATCAGGTCAGGGAGCAGGAACACAGGCATGGTCTTATTCCACGGATGGAACCACCTTTATCCCCTACCAGACTGTAAATCCTCAGGATATCAACCCACAGCTCATTACCTTTGACTTTTCGGCTGTAGCAGGAGCTTCCAATAACCCGAATTTTAAATTAAAAGTTGAATTTTCTGCAACAGGTGGAGGAACAGGTGGAAACAATCGCTTTGATAATTTTACGGTAGATGCGACTTCCACAGGAAGTGCTGACACTACTCCCCCCACCGTCACTTATCTTCCTATAAACAACACAAATAATGCTTCAACAACTGTCAACCCTACTATTTCTTTTAATGAAAATGTAAGATGGGCAGACAATTCCGCGATTAACGATTCTAATGCACAAAATCTGGTAGAGTTTCATCTGGGAAACTCTACTGGTACACAAGTTCCCTTTACTACAGCCTTCAGCAACAACATCATTACCGTCATCCCAACTTCCGGCTTAGTGCCGGGGCAGACTTATTATGTAGCTCTTAAACCCAATACAATTGAAGATTTCAGCGATAATGGAGTCACAGCAGTTACATCCAGTACATTTACAACAGCAGGAACTACAATTTCATTAGATAAGAATTTCATTAAAGTCAATGAAAATATAGGAACCCTGGCCTTCAAAATTAACGTAGCCAATCCCTCAACGGCAACAGTTAATGTAGTGGTTAAACCTGCTCCATTCAGTACAGCAGACAGTAATGATTTTAGTTTAGCTAACCAGACCATTACTATTACGCCTTCCACAACAAGTTATACTGTCAATATTCCTATTATTGATGATGCAACGGAAGAGCAGCACGCAGAATATTTTGTGGTAAGCCTTGAAAACCCAACCGGAGCAACCATTTCGGGAGATAATTCTGCAACAGTTTATATTATAGACAATGATAAACCGGCCCCTGTTCCATCCAATCAGATCCAGCTGAATTATATCGGAAGTTTTGATCCTTCAGGAAATAATAACAGTTCCACAGAAATTGTAGTTCACGATCCTTCTACACAGCGTTTATTTACAATCAGCTCCATTACCGATGTATTTGATATTATTGATTTCAGTAATC
This sequence comes from Chryseobacterium sp. KMC2, assembly GCF_016756935.1. NCBI lineage: Bacteria > Pseudomonadati > Bacteroidota > Flavobacteriia > Flavobacteriales > Weeksellaceae > Chryseobacterium > Chryseobacterium sp. KMC2. The sequence continues at coordinate 105,211 of NZ_JAESIT010000005.1, read as the reverse complement.
CTAACATTCCATCAGTTATCAAAACAGTCAATATGGCTCCTTACGGCGGAATTACAAGTATCGCTGTGAAAAACGGAATCATAGCGGCAGCATCTCCAAACACCAATCCTCAACAGAACGGTTCTGTAGTATTTTTCGATATTAACGGAAACTTTCTGAAACAGGTTACCGTAGGAGCTTTACCCGATATGATTACCTTCACTCCTGACGGTACAAAAGTGATTACAGCCAATGAAGGAGAGCCAAACGATGCTTATACGGTAGACCCTGAAGGTACTGTCAGCATCATTGATATATCAGGAGGAATTGGTAACCTTACCCAAACTCATGTAGCTACTCTTAATTTTAACAGTTTTGATTCTCAGGTTTCAGCCTTAACAGCAACCGGATTAAGAAAAGTAAGAACCAACAATACCCTTTCTCAGGATTTAGAACCTGAATATGTCACCGTAAGTGCAGACAGCCAAAAGGCCTGGGTAACACTTCAGGAAAACAATGCTATTGCAGAAGTTGACCTTACCACCAAATCTATTACAGGGATTTGGGGATTAGGTAAAAAGGACATGAGCCTACCGGGGAATGGCTTTGATGCCTCTGATAACAATGGAGAGGTATTAATTGCCAACTGGCCTGTAAAAGCTTATTACACTCCTGATGCTGTACAGAACTATAAAGTAGGAAATACCCATTATATTGTAACAGCCAATGAAGGGGATGAGAAAGACCTTTCAGGATACAGCGAAAGAACCACTGTAGGTGCTAATAATTACACTTTAGATCCAACTGCTTTTCCTCAGTCAGCCATACTAAAAGCTTCTCATAATTTAGGGAGATTCAGAGTTTCATCGGCTACAGGGAATGCAGACGGAGATACAGATTTTGAGGAAATAGCAGCATTAGGAGCACGCTCATTCTCCATTTTCAATGCAGATACAAAACAAAGAGTCTATGACAGTGGAGACCAGTTTGAAAGATACATTGCAACCTATTATCCAATGCTTTTCAATGTGGATAATGAATCCAATGCCATTAAAAACAGAAGCCGTGCAAAAGGTCCGGAGCCGGAAGGAGTTACCTTAGGGACAATCAACGGGCAAACCTTCGCTTTCATTACCTTGGAAAGAACAGGAGGAGTAATGGTTTACAATATTACAGATCCTAACAATCCTACTTTTACAGATTATAAACATTCCCGTTCTACTTCTGCCTATGGTGGTGATAACGGGCCTGAGGGTATTATTTATATCGCTCCTGAAAATACGACATCCCACAAAGGGTATGTCATTGTAGCCAATGAGATCAGTGGTACCTTATCGATCTATGAGGTAGCCCAGGCTCCAACCCTGGGAACGGGCGAAATACAACCTGAAACTGCAACATTCAATGTATTCCCTAATCCTGTAAATAAAGGAAATACCCTTTATTTTAACAGAAAACAGGATTATGAGCTGTATGATATGTCAGGAAAACTGATTGGAAAAGAAAAGAACGCTTTAACCATCAATACTTCCGGTCTTTCTACAGGAGTCTACCTTATGAAAACTTCTGAAGGACATCTTAAAAGAATTATTATCAAGTAATCTACATTTTACGATTTGATCGAAGCCTCTATTTTTAGAGGCTTTTTTGTTTATAATTTTAACTTAAAGAAGAGAGGTTTAAAACCTTGACAAGGATATCCAAGGATGTCGCCTAGGAATCTTCCCTTGACTTTTGAGACAGATTCTCTTCACATCCAAAAAAAGCAATCATTTAACTTTTGATTAACAATGAGAAAATTATTTTGTACTTATATTTACCTCCAACAAAAACCAAATTCAATATGAAAAGTATTAAAACAGCAGGTATTTTAGCTATCCTGTTACTAGGAAGAGGTACTGCATTTTCTCAATCCAGAAAAACAGAATCCATGAAAGGGGTAGAACAGTCTAATGGTAAAACAATACAGGTAGATGGCGTTGGACATACTCTAAATTATACCCTTAATGGTGGAAATGTAGAGGTTTCTGGTGGTGATAATACAGTAACAGTTAAAGGAAGCGCAAGAAAGGTTTCTGTTTCAGGAACCGGTAACAAGATATACATTGATAAAGTGGATAACGTTGCCATAGAAGGTGGCAACAATACAGTATACTACAGAACTTCCGGAACAAAATCAGGAAAGCCTAATGCCTCTCTTACAGGAGTGGGAAATAAGGTTGTGAAACAATAAATAATCGAACGGTATCACTATAACTAAACAATTAATTAAGACTCAGAGATATCTTTGGGTCTTTTTTAATGGTTAAAAACAATGATTATCCATAGAAATGAGACCTATTTCCCATAAAGTATAAACTTTTTCCATAATTCTATAATATCATCAACGCTAATCAGGCTAATTTTATCACGCGAAATGAAAAGCGTCTTTCACATATTATTTCTCTTTCTTTATATGGTGGTATCTTCAGGGTTTACTACCAGCAAACATGTATGCAAAGGAAATTCAAGTGAAATCCATGTAGGACTGAAAAAGCTTTCTGATCTGGACTGCCCGAAATGCAGTGCCAATAAACAAAAAAATCATAGTGGATGCTGTAAGCTGGAAGTTAAAAAAATCTGTAAAGAAGACAACCTGCCACATTCTTACAAAAACTCTCCGGTTAAATTTTTATCAGCATCCATTCCTTATTATAACTTAGGGACAGTATTTGACAGTGCACCTGCTGCTGATCCTGAGAATCATACTTCTTATTTTGATCCTTCAAAATACCATCTCAACTACCCTTCCCTTTTCATCCTTCATTGCGTTTACAGAATTTAGAATACTGTTGAATCATACTATGATCCCAATAGGGACAACTATTTTTCAATTTTAATTCTAAATATACCATATGAATTTATCATTCAGAGCACTCATCTTATGGCTGGGCTGCCCTGCCCTGTCCTTTGCTCAATTAACGAGCTTAGAAGACGTATTACTTAGGGCCGAAAAAAATTACCAGTCCATCAAAAAAAAGGAAATCAATATACAGGCCTCTCAGGAAAGGCTTCAGCTTCAAAAAACCTACTACCTTCCGGAAGTTACGTTAATGGCTCAACAGAGTTTTGGGACTATTAACGCACAAAACGGACCTATGTACAGCCAGGGGGGACTTGGCACAGCCGCTACATCAATGCCGCTGGCAGAACAGAACTGGAATGCTGCATTTGGAAGCTTATATCTTACTAATGTCAACTGGAATATCTACACGTTTGGAAAGCTTGCCTCCAAAGAAAATATAGAAATCGCCGATACAGAAGTTCATCAAGCAGATTTGCACCAGGAAATTTTCCAACACCAGATCAAAACAGCCGCCGCTTATTTCAATCTTCTTGTCAGCCAACGCCTTGAAAAGGTTCAGCACGAAAATCATACCCGTTCAGAAGTCATTTATACCATCGCGAAAGCAAGAGCAGAAAGTGGATTAATTCCGGAAGTAGATGCCTCACTCGCCAAAGCGGAAATGTCCAGTGCCCAGACAGCAACGATCAATGCTAATGATCACGTACTGGACTACAACAAAAAACTAGCTGATTTGCTGGTGGAAGACTTTACAGATTATCAGCTGGATCATTATTTCAGTAGCAATACCCCATCTCTGACTCAGGAAACTGCATCATCTTCTGAAATGCATCCAAGCATGCTTTTTATTGCTCAGAAAATGAATAAAAGCAGGAAACAGGAAGACCATTTACACACATTGAAACTTCCGTCACTCTCACTTTTTGGAGTATTTCAGGGTCGTGGATCAGGTTTTGGATGGAATTATGTTCAGGATAATGCTGCTTTTTCATCGTCTTACCTAAAAGGAATCGGAGTAGACAGAATGAATTACATTGTTGGCTTAAACCTCAGCTGGAACCTTACGGACTTCTACAGAACCAGCTTCAAAGTCCATGAACAGAAACTGATCACAAAAGCATTGGATTTTGATTATCAGCAACTACAACAGGAGTTATCTAACCAGCAGAGCCTTTCTGAATCAAAGTATAAAAATGCACTTATAAAAGTAAAAGAGTCCCGAATACAGATGCAGGCTGCCACAGACGCTTTTCAACAACAAAAAGCTTTATATGAAAATGGCTTGACAACCATTGTAGACTTCACCCAGGCTCTCTATCTTTTGAACCGTGCTGAGATCAATTATGAAATTGCACAAAATAATTCCTGGCAGGCAGTAATCCTTATTGCGGCTTCAAAAGGTGACATCTCGATCATTACAAAAGCAATTACCCACTAACCAAAAATTTAAACATGAATCTTATAAAGTTTGCATTACGCAGACCGATATCTGTAATGGTATTGGTATTGGGTCTGCTGTTTTTTGGAATAAAAGCCGCTAAAGACGTTAAAGTGGATATCCTCCCGGAAATGAATCTTCCCGTTGTATATGTAGCCCATTCTTTTAATGGATATACCCCACAGCAGATGGAAGGATACTTCACAAAAATGTATGTGAATATGCTCTTATTTACCAACGGAATCAAGAGTATTGAATCTAAAAACACTCAGGGGCTCACCTTAATGAAAGTCAATTTTTATGAAGGAACAAATATGGGGGAAGCCATTGCACAGATTAATGCGCTTTCCACCCGTTCTCAGGTATTTTTACCTCCCGGAGCTCCACCACCGTTTATTATCCGGTTCGACTCCTCTTCACAACCTGTAGGACAGCTGGTTTTCCGAAGCAATACAAAAACCAATAATGAACTTCAGGATATTGCCAATTTCAATGCACGTCCTTTTTTAATTGCTATTCCCGGGCTTACTACTGCTCCGCCATTCGGAGGAAGTCCGCGTACCATAGAGGTTAATGTAGATCCCGTTAAACTCCGGGCGCACCATATGTCTCCGGAACAGGTAGTGGAAGCCATAAGCCGAAATAATATCACTTCACCTTCGGGAAATGTGTATATAGGAGAAACCAATTATCTTACCCCCACCAACAATACTGTAAAAAAGGTTGAAGAACTTGGAGACATTCCTCTTTTCAAGGGGACAGCAGATAATGTGTATATCCGGGATGTAGCTACCGTAAAAGACGGGGCGGATATCGCAACAGGATATGCTTTGATAGACGGGAAAAGATCCGTTTATATTAATATCGCCAAAGCTAGTAATGCTTCTACTCTGGAAGTGGTCAATACGCTGAAAAAATCCCTGCCTAAAATACAACGGAATATGCCCGATGATGTCAATATTTCCTATGAATTTGATCAGTCCGTTTATATTTCAAATGCTTTAAAAAGTTTAGTTATAGAAGGTATTTTAGGAGCTTTACTAACCGGGCTTATGGTGATGTTATTTTTAAATGACCGCCGTGCTGCGCTAATTGTTGTTCTGACTATTCCGATATCCATTATTTCGGGAGTATTATTTCTGAAATTATTCGGACAGTCTATTAATATCATGTCTTTATCAGGCCTTGCTTTAGCCATCGGAATCCTGGTTGATGAAAGTACGGTGACCATTGAAAATATCCATCAGCATTTTGCAATGGGTAAAACCCGGGCACGGGCAATATGGGATGCTTGTCAGGAGATTGCCTTTCCGAAGCTTTTAATCATGCTTTGTATTCTTGCCGTTTTTGCTCCGGCCTTTATGATGAGTGGTATTCCGGGATCATTATTTATGCCACTGGCGATGGCTATTGGTTTTTCAATGATTGTTTCTTTCATCTTATCCCAAACTTTTGTTCCGGTAATGGCCAATTGGATGATGAAACACGATCCACAAGTCTGTGAGAATCATAAACCCAATTGGTTTACCCGTTTCCGGGACCGTTTTGCCAGATTTTTATCTTCACTGATGAAACGAAGAAGGATCATAGTAAGTCTAAGTCTTGCGGTTATTTTGTGTATCGGAATCGGACTTTATCAGGGTACAGGAAAAGATGTCCTTCCGACAGCCAACTCACACCAGTTTCAGGTTCGTATAAAAGCGGCTGAAGGAACCCGTATTGAAGTGACTGAAATCAAAGTGAAAAAATTTCTGGAACATCTGAAAAATAAAGTAGGAAAAGACAATATTGCTATTTCTTCCGTATTTATCGGGCAGCATCCTTCTACATTTGCGGTGAGCCCTATCTATCTGTATAATGCCGGCCCACATGAAGCATTGATGCAGGTTGCCCTAAAAGAATTCAACGGAAATTCAGACGAGTTCAAAGATGAGCTACGAAAATATTACAAGGAAAAAATGCCGGATCTTCAGCTCTCTTTTGAGCCTATAGAACTGACAGAAAAAATTCTGAGCCAGGGAACCAATAATCCTGTAGAAATAAGGATTTCCGGAATGATGAAAAAAATGAACCGTATGTATGCCGAAAAACTTTTAGCAAAACTGAAAGATATAGACTACATGCGTGATCAGCAAATTCCTCAATCGATGAATTACCCTGCTTTACAGATTAATATAGACAGAACGAGAGCTGCTCAATTAGGACTGGATGCCCAGGATATTGCAAAATCACTGGTAACAGCCACAGCTTCCACCCGCTATACCAATAAAAACTTCTGGGTAGGAGGAATGATGGGGATTGCCTATGATGTACAGGTTCAGACTCCCCAGAATATTCTGAACAGCAAAGAAGAGCTGGCCAGCCTTCCACTGTCAAAAAATTCTGACAGACCTGTTCTCGGAGATGTAGCCACCATTACCCCCACAAAAGAATTAGGCGAAAGCTACAATTTGGGAACGATGGGCTACACTACCGTGACAGCCAATATCCACAAAACAGATCTGGAGCAGGCTTCCAAAGATGTGAAAAAAGCAATTGAATCTCTCGGTGATCTTCCAAAAGGAGTTAATATTGAAGTGGCGGGAATGTCTCCGGTATTGCATGAAACATTGGATAGCCTTTCTTCGGGATTGCTTATTGCTGCTGCAGTTATTTTTCTGATGCTTGCTGCTACCTTCCAGTCTTTCCGAGTCTCTCTGGTAATTCTGACAACCGTTCCATTTGTAATTGTCGGTTCATTGGCATTACTGAAACTTACAGGCTCTACTTTAAATCTGCAGTCATATATGGGACTCATTATGTCTGTAGGAGTATCCATTGCCAATGCTGTTTTATTAATCAGTAATGCTGAAACAATCAGGAAATCAACAGGAAATGCTTTAGAAGCAGGTATTGAAGCTGCCAGATTGCGTATCCGTCCTATCATTATGACCACACTAGCTATGGTTGCCGGAATGCTTCCTATGGCTATCGGTTTTGGAGAAGGTGGTGATCAGGTATCACCACTAGGTCGGGCTGTCATCGGAGGACTTATTTTTTCTACGTTCTCTGTTCTGGTTATCCTTCCTCTTGTTTTCGGATGGATGCAAAAAAATACCAGCATTATTTCTCCTTCGTTAGATCCTGAAGACAAAGAAAGTATCCATTATTCTAATCCCAATCCATAATTTTTATATCCAATGAAAAACATTTTATATACCGCCATTACTTTAAGTCTTATCGTTATTCCGGCTTCCTGCAAAGATCAAACGGAAACTGAGCCAAAGCAGGAAACAAAATCTATGATGATGCCTGCCATGGAAACTGTGGAGATAAAAAAAAGTAATCCAAAAGTTGATCTTACACTTCCCGGTGAGCTTGTTCCGGATCAGGAAACTGCTTTATTTGCCAAAATACAGAGCTATGTCAAGAAAATTAATGTGGACATCGGTTCTTATGTAAATGCAGGACAAATCCTTATGATTCTGGAAGCACCGGAAATACAGTCTCAGGCAGCCAATGCAAAAGCTAAATGGCAGGCCCAGGAGGCCATATATACTGCCACAAAATCCAATTATGACAGAACGTACAGGGCCAATGAAACCAAAGGAGCAATTGCCAAAGATGCCCTGGATCAGATCACTGCGCGCAAACTTTCTGATGAAGCACAGCTTAATGCAGCAAGGTCGGCATACCGTGAAATTCAGGATATCAACCAATATCTGGTTATCCGTGCTCCTTTCAGCGGAGTCATTACAGAAAGAAATGTAGACGTGGGAGCCTATGTTGGCCCTATGGGAGGAGCTCCACTGATGGTGATACAGAACACCTCGAAATTACGTCTCAGTTTATCCGTTCCCGAAGCTAATGTTCCTTACTTGAATCTGGGAGATACCATTTCATTCAGAATCAATGCTCTTCCGGAAAAAAGTTTTAAAGCCAGGATATCAAGAAAATCAGGCTCTTTAGATATGAAGCTTCGTTCTGAGAAAATAGAAGCTGATTTCATTAATCATTCCAGAGAGCTGAAACCTTTTATGATTGCAGAGTCAAGGATCCCTTTACAAAATAATGAAGCTACATTCTTCATCCCAAGGTCAGCTCTGGTAGAAAGCAATATGGGAATTTATATCATCAGAAAAGAGGCTGGGAAAGCTCAGTTCATCCCTGTAAAAAAGGGAAGGATTCTAAATGACACCATCGAAGTGTTCGGTGATCTGTCTGAAGGTGATCAAATTATTAAGAAAGGAAGTGAAGAAATTTTAGAAGGAAGTATAATTAAATAATATCAATAATGACAACAATTATCAGAAACCCACTCATCATTATTTTCTGTGCTGTTACCTGGTCTGCATGCAGCAATGAAAAACCTAAAAAGAACAGTCAGGAAGCTTCTACAATACAAAAAATGCAGCCTGTAGCTTCAGGAAGATATGCAAAAGGGGACAAAGTTCCTAATGAAACCGTTTGTATGGTGAACAATGCCTATATGGGTAAAAAACAAATAGAAGTTCCCCACGACGGAAAAATATATTACGGCTGCTGTGAGATGTGTGTAGAACGTATTCCCAAGGACAAAACTGTAAGAGAAGCTGTAGATCCGTATACCGGCAAAACAGTAGATAAAGCCAATGCCTATATTGTGATGATAAGTGATGAAGGTGAGGTGGCTTATTTTGAAAATGAGGAAAACTATAAAAAGTTTTTAACTCAGCATTCATAGTTTATATTTTTCTACTATTGTTTTAATGGCCTGGCAATGGATAATTGCCAGGTTTTTTTATTCCTGTAGGGCATACCTACATCCCGGTATAATATCTTTACCAGACCCAAACCTCACAGATTTTAGAAACCTGTGAGGTTTATTGGTAGCTAATGATAAATAAAAAAGAAAACAAAAAAGACAGACCTTTAAAAAAGATCTGTCTTAAAAATATCTCCGATGTAGTTTTTACTCTACGTTGATTACTTTTTCAATTTCCGGGGCATGTTGTTTAATGGTATTTTCAACACCTAATTTAAGGGTTGAAAAGTTCAATGAACATCCGGAACAGTTACCTAAAAGTTTCACAAAAACCTGGTTATCTTTCACATCAATAAGCTCAATATCACCTCCGTCCTTATTCAGAAACGGTCTGATGCTTTCCAGAGCTTCCATTACTCTTGTTACTGTATCTTCGTGCGTTATATTTGTTTCCATATTTTTTCAGTTCAATTCGGTTTTTTCAAATTTGATTGAAAGTTATTATTATTTTGCTTTTGGTGAGCACCCTGCCATTGTTGAGATCTTTACAGCTTCAGTAGGAGGAATATTCTTATTTCTTTCTACTAAGCTTTCAACCATCTTTCTTGCTGTTTCTGTATAGATTTCTTCAATTTTAGAACCTTCCTGAAGGGCTGCAGGTCTTCCTACATCTCCGGCTTCTCTGATACTTTGGATCAAAGGGATTTCTCCAAGCACCGGAATTCCAAGATCTTCAGCAAGGTACTGTGCTCCCTGGTTTCCAAAGATATAATATTTATTCTCAGGAAGTTCATCCGGTGTAAAATACGCCATATTTTCGATTAATCCAAGAACAGGAATATTAATACTTTCCATCTGGAACATTGCAATACCTTTTCTTACATCTGCCAATGCTACATGCTGAGGTGTACTTACAATTACAGCACCTGTAACAGGAACTTCCTGGATAATTGATAAGTGAATATCACCTGTTCCCGGAGGAAGATCTATTAATAAGAAATCCAATTCTCCCCACGCTGCATCTCTGATCATTTGATTCAATGCTTTTGAAGCCATTGGACCTCTCCATACCACAGCCTGATTAGCTCCTGAGAAATATCCTATAGAAAGCATTTTCACCCCATAATTTTCAATAGGTTTCATCATGCTTTTACCACCAACATCTACAGAAATGGGTTTTGCTCCTTCTGTATCGAACATGGTAGGTACTGATGGTCCATAAATATCGGCATCCAATAACCCAACTTTAAAGCCCATTTTAGCCAATGTTACTGCCATATTTGCAGAAACAGTAGACTTTCCTACTCCTCCTTTTCCGGAAGCAATAGCGATAATATTTTGAATCCCGGGAATCTGTTTTCCTTTGATCTGACTTTGCTGAATTTCACTAGGCTCCGGAGAAACGATTTTAAGTTTTAAATGAACATTTTCTCCAAACTCACTGGCAAAAGCCTGCTTCATTGCAGCCTCCAGCTTTTTCTTTTCATGCATTGCAGGCGAATGAGCGGTCATGTCAATATAAACATCTTCACCCATAATCTGAAAATTATTCACTAAATCGTCTACTTCTATTTCTTTAAGGAAATTTTGAACCTTTTCTTTCGTCAACATATAAATATAAATTGTTTACAAATTTACGGATTTTTTCGGTAATTTAGAATCAATAAAATCTATAATATCAGGTGATAAATCAGATGATTAAAAATGTTGTTTATTCTATTTTTTCATTCTGGCTTTTTCTCCGTCACACAAAATAATGTATGGAAAATACTGCTTACCCATCCAAATACGCTTCTCCCAAAGGAATTTTCAACGTTGGAAAGACCAGGTTCAAATGGTATGACCTTGCCGGAAATCTTTCCGAAATTTCTTCCCAAGACATCAAAAATGCCCAACTTGCAATAGAAAATGCAGGTGAAAATTTTCAGGATATCGATGATCTTGGCTTTGTTATCATGCATCGGTGTGGAGAAAACTATCTTCTTTTGGTCTGCACATGGCGAAGTGAAAATGAATTATGGGAAAGTGTATACTATGATGGTTCGGGAACATTTGAAATATGGGACAGAAATAAAACCCATCTCCCCACTTATTGTGTCTGGGAAATGGGAATTGTATATTATGAATCCCGGGCATGGAAAAAATACCTGGGAACAGAAAGAAGAGAGAATGATCAGGAGCTGTATCTTCAAGATTTCTTTGAGGGAGAAGTATAGATATTACTCCGGATTTTTTGAAAGCTATTTTTGCGAAACCCTATAGATTTGAATGCAAAGGAGTATCCTAATAACTTATAGTTTTCAGCAATTTAAAAGTCCAATAATAATGGCCTTTTTCTAACTTCCTTTCCTAATTCGCTCTGTTCTTCTCATCAAAATTCACATGACGGCTGGCTCCTTTTACCTTTTTATTTCCAAAAGTATAAGTGGCCGATACTGTTAGTCTTCTGGCATCGTAATAATTATTGTAAGAATGGGTTCCTGTCGTATAATAAATTTTACCAATACTTTTTCCCTGCTTAAAAATATCGGAAACCATTACATTCACCTGAAGGTTCCTTTCCATAAAGTTCAACTTAAGCCCTGACGTAAAAACTCCGGCAAAATCCATATACACATTTCCTGAATTTGAAGGTAAACGGAACCAGTAATTGAGAATCAGCTGAATTGTTTTGCTCTTAGTAAGTCCCAGAGTATTCTGAACATCGAAATCATAGCTGTTTCCTTTTCTGGAAGCGGCATCGGTTGCAAAAACATCCGTATTCATATAAGAATAATTGGCTGAATAATTCGCTTCCCACATTTTGAAAAAAGTATCTGAATAGTTGAGGGAAACTCCCATACTGTTCTGATTGTAATAGTTTTCAAAAGTACTGATCCTGTTTTCATTTTTCAGGTTCGCCAGCTGACCAAATGCGTCCAAAGTTCTCTGAAAATAAGCAGATGCTGACAGTTTTCCTTTGTAGACATAGGACAGTTCAAAATTGTGATTGATAGAAGGTTTCAGAAACGGATTCCCCGTAAAGTAAGAATTGATATTGATGTACCAGCGGTATGGATTGATCGCCCGGAATCCAGGCCTGTTGATCCTTTTGGAATAATTAAGATTGAAGGTATGATTTTCATTACTTTTATAGGTGACATAAGCCGTTGGAAAAAATTTCCCATAAGAATTCTCTGTCTGCTGTCCTGAGGTTAACGAATTTCCGTTAACAACAGCGTATTCATAGCGAAGCCCAGCTTTTGCCGACCATTTTTCATTGAAAGATTTTTCAAAGCTGATATAGGCGGCATAGTTTTTCTCATTATATTCAAACTGATTGCTTTTTAATGGATCTGTCACATAATTTCCATTGATCAGATTCTGATAGGATATATTGGAATTATTATCAAAATTAGTGAACTTCACACCTGTTTCGGTTTTTGCAAACTGATAAGGTAAGGTAAGATCGGCCTGCCCGGAATAGATTTTATAATCTACCGTTGAAGGAGATTTTACCACAAAGCGGTCTCCCAGGTTCTCCGTTGTTGTAAAATCAATGGTCGTTTCAGGAACATTGGAAAAATAATTTCCTGTAATGCTCAGCTTATGATCCTGTTTTCCGAATTTCAGATCATAATAGGCACTTGCCGTATGCTGCTTCCCTGTTGCTCTGTGTTCTGCATACGTAAGTAGTGTATTCGTATAGTTGTCATTCTGAAAATAGTTCGACGTATTTGTGATATTCATATTGGAATGCCCGAATCCATAATCATAGATAAAGCCTATATTAGACTTATTCCCCAACTGATAGTCAATACTTAGATTAGCACCCAACCCGTCACCGAAATCTTTTCTGTTGTCGTTACTTTTAAGACCATCTGCACCTTCTATCCAGTAATTTTCATATGAATGTTTGTCATATTTATTCTGTCTTAATTTCAATGAAGAACGGAGCTTTTCGTTCTGATAATTGACGGTTACACTATTGGATGTTCCTGTATACGTTTGCTGCTGAAGACTTGTCGTAAAACTTCCGCTCCATCCCAGGTTCTGATTCTTCTTCAACACAATATTGATCAGTCCGCTATTTCCCTGTGCTTCGTATTTGGCAGGCGGTGAGGTAATGACTTCTATTTTTTCGATATTTTCAGATCGCAGACTCTTAAGGTAGGTTACAAGCTCGGTGGGTGAAAAGTTCAGTATCCTGTCGTTTACCATTACCGCTACCCCATTTTTCCCAACAATGGAAACTCCTGTATTATCATCTATTTTAACCAATGGTGTTGTTGCAAGAGCATCTGCCCCATCCATTCCCTGTGAGGCAATGGAGTTAGCAACATTGAAAACCAATCGGTCTGCCTTTCTCTCAATCAGTTTTTTTCTGGCGGTAAGACTAACTCCTTCGATCTGCTGTTCTTTCTTTTTTTCAATAAAAAAATCCTGTTTCAGATCTCCACTTACCGTAATGTCCTTATTGAATACTTCCACTCCTTCCTGTATAAGTTGTATATGGTAATTTCCTTTCTCCAAAAGTTTCAGTGAATAATTTCCTTTTTCATCCGAAATAACAGTTTGTTTCTTCTCACCTTTTACAGCTACTACTTCAACGTAGGAAACCTCATGTCCGGTTTGTGTGATTTTTCCCGTTATACTTTGTGAAAAAGCAATTGCCGGAAGTAGGAGTATTCCTGACAAAAATATTCTCTTCATGAATTATGATCGTTTTTTATAGGACAAGCTATACTATTCTTTTATTACATCTGTTTTGCTGTTTTTCAATATATTCGCTATTATAAAATTAGAATATGAAAAAAGGGCTCATCACGTTTTCTTTATTTGTTACCCAGATTATTTCTGCTCAGAACTATTCACAATATGTCAATCCGTTTATAGGGACAGGAGGTCATGGTCACACTTTTCCGGGCGCTATAGTTCCTTTCGGAATGGTACAGCTTTCTCCGGATACCAGAATAGACGGAAGCTGGGACGGATGCAGCGGATATCATTATTCGGATTCGGTGATCTATGGGTTTTCCCATACTCACCTGAATGGAACCGGGGTTTCTGATTACGGAGATATTATGCTTATGCCTACGATGGGCAATCCAAGTCTGAATAGTAAAGACTATTCTTCAAAATTTTCACATAAAAACGAAAAAGCTACTGCCGGATTTTATACTGTAAAATTAGATAAAAACAACATCAACGTCCGCCTTACCACTACCAAAAGAGTTGGCTATCACGAGTATACTTTCAATAATGCCGGAAATGCTAATATTATTCTGGACCTCAACCATAGAGACAAATTGCTGGAAGGTGAAGTAAAAATCATTGATGATAAAACCATTGAAGTTTTCAGAAGAAGTGAAGCCTGGGCAACCAATCAGTATATCTACTCCAGAATTGAATTTTCTAAACCTATGAAAATCTCTAAGAAGGAAGTTAACGGAAAACAGGAGGCCAACCTTTATACCGGAACAAAACTGGCTTTGGCATTTTCTGCAGAGGTTAAAAAGGGAGAAAAAATCAATATAAAAGTTTCCATTTCCCCTACAGGCTATGAAGGGGCAGAAAAAAATATGCTGGCAGAAGGACAGACGAAGGATTTTGAAACAGTAAAAAAACAGGCTGAAACAGATTGGGATAAAGAGCTTTCAAAAATAGAGGTAAAGTCTGAGGATAAAAACAAACTCTCTGTTTTTTATACGGCATTGTACCATGTTTTTACACAGCCTAATATCAATATGGATACTGATGGAAAATACAGAGGCCGTGATAATAAGCTTTATACAGCCAAAGACTTCGATTATTATACCGTGTTTTCGCTTTGGGATACCTTCAGGGGAGCACATCCTCTGATGACTTTAATCGACAGAAAAAGAACCGCCGATTTTGTCAACACCTTTATCAAACAATATGAGCAGGGAGGAAAACTTCCTGTATGGGAGCTGGCTTCCAATGAAACAGAATGCATGATCGGTTATCATGCTGTTTCTGTAATTGCCGATGCTATGGCTAAAGGAATTCAGGGATTTGATTATGAAAAAGCTTTTCAGGCGTCAAAGAATTCTGCCATGCTGGATATTTTTGGGTTAAATGCCTACAAGCATAATAATTACATCAGCATAGATGATGAGTCTGAGAGTGTTTCCAAAACAGTAGAATATGCCTATGATGACTGGTGTATTGCTCAAATGGCTAAAATTTTAGGTAAGAAAGAAGATTATCAGTATTTCATGAAACGTTCTCAAAACTGGAAAAACCTCTATAATCCTACGAACGGATTTATGCAACCCAGAAAGAATGGAAAATGGTATGAACCTTTCGATCCGAGAGAGGTAAACAATAATTATACAGAAGGAAATTCATGGCATTATTCGTATTCCGTACAACAGGATATTCCCGGTCTTATTGCAGCTCATGGCGGAAAAGAGAAATTTGAAAAATTCATTGATGCCATCTTCGCTGCTCCGGATAAGACAACAGGCAGAGAACAGGTAGATATTACAGGGTTAATGGGGCAGTATGCGCAGGGAAATGAACCGAGTCATCATATTGCTTATCTCTACAATTTTGTAGATAAACCTGAAAAAACAGATGCTAAAATTAAATATATCCTTGATAATTTTTATAAAAATACACCGGACGGACTTATTGGAAATGAAGACTGCGGACAGATGAGTGCCTGGTATGTGCTAAGCTCGATGGGAATTTATTCTGTAACCCCGGGATTACCTGAATGGGCAACAACTACTCCTTATTTTGATGAGGTTAAAATTCATCTTGAAGACGGAACTACGAAAACCATTACCAAAAATACAGGTAAGGCAGAACTTAAAAAACTGGGATTTGAAAATGTAAAATCATTTAAAGATTTTAAGTATGATCAGATCACAGCTTCCCCTATAATTTCAGCTGACCGGATTTTTGACTTTTCTACAAAGGTTGAGATTACTCCATTACACCCCGGTGATAAAGTGTATTATATGACTATGGATGAAAGTGATGCCAATAAAAGAAAAACATTCATTCCTTACAAAGGACCTTTCTCTATCACAAAAACGACTCAGGTTCTCGCATATGCCGAAAAAAATGGTGAGAAAAGCTCTGCGACAGTAGCCAATTTTAACAGAAGACCGAATTATTGGGATATCCATATTCTTTCAAAAGCCACGCCTCAGTATACAGCTAATGGAAAACTGGCATTAATTGACGGAATCAGAGGAGATATCAACTGGCGAAAAGGGGAATGGCATGGATATCAGGGGCAGAATTTCGAAGCAATTATTGATTTCCAATCTCCTCAGCAGATCACAAAACTATCTTCCACCTATCTTCAGGACAGTAAAGCCTGGATCCTGATGCCCAAAAAAGTGGAATATTATGTTTCTATGAATGGTAAAGACTTTATTCTTTTGAAAACAATAGATAATACGATCGATCCTAAAGACGAAAAGGTTCAGATACAAGACTTTACAACGGAAATACTTCCTACCGAAGCCAGATATCTCAAAGTAAAAGCTTATTATTTCGGGAAGCTTCCGGAATGGCATCAGGGCGCCGGTGGAGATGCTTATATCTTTATTGATGAAATCTCTGCAAAATAAAACGAGAAAAAGAATTTCTATTGTTTTTCTGTTACGATCAGGAAAGTATTGAAGATCCTGACAGCGAAATACTATACTCTGATTAAAGCTAAAACAAACCCCTCTTCAGAATTTGAAGAGGGGTTTGTTTTTTATCTCAATACATTCTTTCAGACCATTGCAGGACCCCCGGAAGTTCCATGTCAGAAAATTCTATATGGATCACCCTTCTCTTTTTACCGTTGGTGGTCCTGTTGGAACCATGAAGGGTAAGAGGTTTCATAATCATGATTCCCCCTTTTTCCACATTGCATATTTCTTCAGTTTCCACCTTCCAATCGATAGTTTCAGGTCTGTAAATTCCTTTGGAGTGGGATTTTGGAACCACTTTTAAGGCTCCATTATTTTCATCCGTATCATCCAGATGAATTCTGATGGTATAAATATTCTCCAGTATAGGTAGCGGAGGCTGAACGGCAAACTGGTTTTGTTTTGTGGTCCAGGGGCCGAAATCGGGTACATCCAATTTTTTATCTACAGAAATAGTGAGATCCTGATGATAGGCTACATACCAGTTAGAGGTTTCTGGCTTATCAAAATAAATACTTTTTACCACAAAATATTTTTCTCCAAAAATTTCTTTAACCACTCTTTGAATATTTTCATTAAAGATGAGGTCTTTTATTTCCGGAAGTTCTTTTAAAAACTGTCTAATAGCAAACAGGTCTTCAGATTTCCTGAAATTTTCTTTTGAAGTATCTATATTTTCAAGAACACAGCTTATTTTATCAATTTCCTCAGGAGAAAAAATAGTGTTTATAACAGTAAAGCCATATTCAAGAATATGGCTTTTATATATTTCTAAGTTTTTTAAACTCATTGATAAATCTTTAAATTTTATCTAAGGGCTCGGTTAACTGTCCTTCCCACTTAGAGACTGCAGAAGTAGCCAGTGTATTTCCTAATACGTTTGTCATACTTCTTCCCATATCACAGAAGTGGTCAATTGGCAGAATTAAAGCAATTCCTTCCGGAGGAATACCAAACATCGAGCAGGTAGCCACAATAATCACCAGTGAAGCTCTTGGAACTCCGGCAATACCCTTCGAAGTAAGCATTAATACCAGAAGCATCGTGATCTGCTGCCCCAGTGTCATTTCAATACCGTAGATCTGGGCAATGAAGATAGAGGCAAATGTCATATACATCATACTTCCATCCAGGTTGAAAGAATATCCTAAAGGCAGAATAAAAGATACTACTCTGCTGTTACATCCGAATTTCTCAAGCTCTTCCACCAATTTTGGGAATACAGCTTCCGAACTTGTTGTGGAGAATGCAATCAATAAAGGCTCTTTAATTCTTTTCAATAGATCAAAAAGACGGTTTCCTAAGATCATATATCCTACCAGTAAAAGAACGAGCCACAGAACTCCTAATGCGAAGAAGAAATCTCTTAAATAAATGGCATAGACTTTAAATATTTCAAACCCATTGGTAGCCACTACTGCTGCAATAGCTCCTAATACTCCCAGAGGAGCAAACCACATAATATATCCTACCATTTTAAGGATAGCGTGCGCAATAATGTCGAAAAGTTTAACGACCGGCTGAGCATATTCTTCTCCTAAATTTGCCAAAGCCACTCCAAACATAATAGCAAATACTACAATCTGTAATACCTCATTAGTTGCAAAAGCCTCAAATAAACTTTTAGGAATCATATGCTTCACAAAGTCTTCCAAAGAAAAACTTTTGCTGCTTTTAAGAAGGTCTTCAGCAGAAGCAACATCCTGGATTGGTAGCTTTGTTACATGTCCCGGTTCCAGCCAGTTTACCAGCATCAAGCCTATAAAAAGGGAAATCAGAGAAGCAGAAATAAACCAAAGCATGGCTTTTGTCCCTACTCTTCCAATCATTTTGATATCACTCATTTTGGCTATTCCAACAACCAAAGTGGTAAATACCAATGGGGCAATGATCATCTGTACCAATCTGATGAAAACAGTTCCCAATAATTTTATATTCTTGGAAAAAGGTTCCGCACTTTCCGGATATTTTACATGTACTATTCCTCCAATTCCTACTCCCAGGATAAGTGCAATGATAATTGCTATAAAAAGTTTATTCTGTCCTTTCATATATAGTTCAATTTGCGCAAATATAATGGTTTTTCAGTTGGCATAAGATTTTCTTCAAAACGGATTAATTTTAGAGTAGAATTTTAATAACCCGTCGGGTATTTTGAAAATAAAAAAAACAATAGACAGTTTACAATCTATTCAACTAACCATCAATCAATTAAAACGCCCTTAATTGCAATACTAAAATCTATAAACGTCTCGAAATATATCGATTCGTTATTTTTTGATTGATTGCATAAAATTATCAGTTTTGCATAAAATATATTATAAAACGATTAGAACCTAACGTTTACATTAATAAGATTCTAAAAACACATTAATTTATAAGAAATTAAATTTATTATGATGAAACTTATATCTGTTTTTAAGAGCATGCAGTACAATTAATTTTTAAACTTTAAATTTTGCTTATTCCCTCAAACGCAACCATTTAAAGGTACTGCATCATTAAAAATCAAAATACTATCCATGAGATTTAATGTACATTTTTTGATTTTTGAAACCAGTTTATGAAATTTTTAAAATAAGCTGATTGACAGGTAATGATTAACGCTTACTACATTTAATTAATTGCTTGAAATTCTACATGAGAATATGAAAAAAGAAAAATACAAAATATTGATACTTCCCTTATGTTTTTTTATCAATATATTTAATGCACAAATTGGTATAGGCACAGGTAATCCACAAGGAATGTTCCACGTAGACGGTGCCAAGGATAATCCAACTTCAGGAACGCCAACTCCGGCACAACTTTCTAATGATATTGTGATCGATAAAGTAACAGGCTTTATTGGAGCGGGAGTTCTTACCCCTCAGGTCCAATTAGATATGAGATCAACAGCAAATGAAAATTCTCTGGGTATCGGTACTACGAGTATGTTGGCCAATGCAGCAGGGGCAGGTGCGGTACGCTATGATGTAAATAATACGCCGGTAGGAGCCAAAATTGAAGTGTCTGATGGTACAGTATGGCATAAAGCTTACGTTGCCCCTCAAAAGGCTGTGGTCGTAGTTCGGAAAATTGTAAGTCAGTCAATACCTACAGCTTCGGCAACAACTATTATTAATTGGAATGAGGTACGTGACATGAGCAATAGCTTTAACCCTAGTTCGGGTGAATTTACAGCTCCCCGCAATGGAACCTATACTTTTTTACTAACATTTAATTTTAACGGTACTGTTATTACTGATGGCTCCAGAGTGGAATCACAGTTTTATAATCCTGCTACAAGCACGGTTCTGGCCAGTGTCTACAAAACTTTTGGCCAATCTATGACGGGTTCATCTGATGATGCCAATGCTACACGCTCCACACAGGCTGGAGGCTCAAGTACTGTTACACTCACATTGGATGCAGGTACCAGAGTAAGTGTCAGATTATATCAGAACCTTGCCTCAAGTGCTATTCCACTTCGGGTTACCACCGACCCTCTGAATCCCGCAAATCCTGATGATGGATTTAATAATTTAACCGTAATAGAACATTAAGATATAGAATATGAAAATCAATATAATTAAATTATTCACTTGTATTTTAGTTTTTTCTATCATAAAAACTACTGCACAGGTAGGGTTTTTTATCCCGAATCCTGCACAGCCTTTACACATTGACGCAGGAAAAGATGATGGTTCCACACCCGATGCAACAAAAATATCTAACGACATCGTCGTTACATCAACCGGTCAGTTAGGTGTTGGCCTTTTAAATCCGGTTACTAAAGTTGATCTTCGATCTTCAAGTAACGAAAGAATTATCGGTTTGGGCAGTAATACCCAAAGTTCTACTACCGCAGGTGGAGGTGCCATACGTTACAATTCCGGTGGATTTTTAGAGTATTCTGATGGTGAACAATGGATAGCATTACCACTTACTCCCCCTACCAAGGCCCTTGTAAACGCTAATAAAAGCTCTGCCCAAAGCATTCCGAGTGCTGCATCAACGGTCATTACCGGTTGGGTAGAAACAGTTGATTTAGGTGCTGGCACCGGTGGGGATTTCGATCCTTCCAGCGGAGTTTTCAAAGCTCCACGCGATGGTTTTTATTTGGTTTCTTTCAGCATCACATTATCTAATGGAAATATCCCTAAAAATACATTTATAGAAACGGCCATAGAAAGCAGCCAAAGCTCTAATAATATTCCGGTATTTAAAACAATAAATTCTTATCCCGCTTTTCAGGCTGGTGCAGTAAGCAATTATATAAGTGGAAATTGTAATGCTATTTTCAATCTCAAGAAAGATGATACTATAAAGTTTAGCGTAAGGCATAATATTGGCAGCGCGCGAAACACACTAAATGACAGCAAATTAAATAATTTAAGCATTAGCGAATTATAAAAACACTTAATGATGGTATCAAAAAATAAAATAAAAAGATGTATTAGTACTTTACTTATTGTATCACTTAAAGTAAGCTATATAAATGCTCAAATAGGAATTGGAGTACCCAATCCGACAAATCCTGTAGAAATTAAAACAAATGCGGGTAATATTGTGGTTGACCCTTCCGGAAGAATGGGTGTGCTGGTAGCTAATCCGAAGGTAGCTATGGATCTGCGTGGCGGCACCAATGGGTCTGTGGCTATCGGGAATACTACGAAAACAGCTGCCGAAGCAGGTGCAGGTACCTTACGATATGTTGCAAGTCCTGCTATTGGGGTAAAAGGCTATTTAGAATTTTCCGACGGTTCTTCCTGGGTTAGTTTTTTCCCAAAAGGAAAACCTCGTATCATCGTAATGGCAAGTAAGATTACTCAGGATACATACGTATTTGAAAGTGCAGTACCTTCGGAAATAGGAACTAAATCCGGGGTGGTTCAAAGAAGATCTTCATACTTAACTAACTGGGCTGAGAAATTAGACTCTGATTCGGGTGTTCCGACTGCAAATTTTAACCCGGCTACCGGTGAATTCATAGCACCACGTGACGGTGTATACTTTGCGACTTTTACGTTCGCATTACAATCCAGCCAGGTGAATACTGGAGCCAATAATCAAACAGAGGCAATTTGGGAAGTTAGAAACTCAGCGGGTACTATTACCCAAAGAGTAAAAACAAATAATGGATATGCTTCTGATACAGGAGGAAGTCCTAATGCAGTACCTGTAGGCTCAGCTTGTACAGTAAGTGTGTATTTAAATAAAGGAGACAAATTAAGACCTTTTATCTGGATTACAGTAGCATTTGATGGAACAGTCAGCCAGTTTGATACTTCAGGAAGTGGGGCCTATAATTCACTTACAATAGTTGAACAGTAAAACATTCTGTAACAAACAAGAGGGCTGTTTACATGTTTTCTCCAATGAAGTGGAAATTCTTTATTGAACATTTTGTTTAATAATCCTAAACAAAAAAGATCGGAAAGACCTTAGAAAAGATGCATAACACTTAAAAATTAAATCCCTGGTTTATAAAATATTGTAAAAAATTTAAGAAACATTTATTGATTTTTTATTCTTTTGGTACAAATTTTATTATTACATTTGATTGTATAACAACATTAATAAATATACAATATGAAAAAAACTATCGCAATGGCTGCATTAGCTGTAGCTGTATCTTTCGGAGCAGTTTCTTGTAAAAAGAAAGTATCTGATGCCGATCTTCAGACTCAGGCTACAACTGTAGTAACTTCTAATCCCAATGCTTCTGTTGAAGTAAAAGAAGGCGTAGCTCACTTAAGCGGAACTTTTGCAGATCAGCAGTCTAAGGATGCAATGATCACACAATTAAAAGCGATCAGTGGAGTAAAAGACGTAATGGATATGTCTACTATAGCAGCACCTGCGCCTGCAGCGGCACCTGTTGAAACAACTTCTGCTGTAGATCCTGCTGTTCAGAAAAAAGTTCAGGATGCTGTAAAAGATTTCCCAACTGTAAAAGTAGAAGTTGTAAACGGACAACTTACCCTTACAGGAAATGTTTCAGGTTTACAGGCTAGAAAGATCAAAGAATCTGTAGATGCTCTGAAAATTGGAAAATATAACAATAACCTAACTGTAAAATAATTTAAGATGAGCGAATTACAAGATAAATATTCAAGTGTAGTTTCAGCAGCTCAGTCTGCAGGAATTTCAAACCTTCAGGTTCAGGAGCAGGACGGAATTCTTTATGTTTCCGGAAATGCTTCAAACACTGCTGCAAAAGATGCAGTATGGAATGCTTTAGGTGCTATTGATTCTACATATTCTTCTTCAGATATCAATATTGATGTACAGGTAGCAGGTCTTGCTGCAGGTGCTTCTTTAACGATCGCAACAGAAGATTCTAACCTGAATATCAGACAAGAGCCTTCTACGGAAGCTGCTGTTGTAGGAAAAGCGGCAAAAGGTTCTTCAGTAACTTTAATTGAGCAGACTTCTGATGACTGGTGGAAAGTGAAAACTGCTGACGGTCAGGAAGGATATGCTTATTCAAGATATTTGAGAGCTTAATTAATTTTACAAAAATTAATTTCAGAAATATACTGAGAAACATCCCTATATTGGGATGTTTTTCTATTTTTACGTCTTTGAAAAACTAAATGAAGAAAGTCTTACTGCTATTGCTCTTTGTATGCAATATTGTGATTGTACATGCCCAAAAACTGCATATTGACGGAAAAGTATCGGATCTGGGAAAGAAACCTGTAGAAAATCTAACGGTATATCTGCTGAAGACAAAAGATTCATCTATTGTCAATTATACTGCTACCAATAAGGAGGGAAAATTTTCACTAAAAATGGATGAGCTCAAAGAACCATCTATTCTGAGAATTGATGCTGAAAACCTATCTTATTCTAAGCGATTTGAAAAAATTGACCAGTCTTTATCGTTGGGTGATATTCAGCTTGAGAAAAAAGCCGTAATCAATATTGATGAGGTCAAAATTACGGTCTCTCCTGTAAAAATAAAAAATGACACCGTAGAATTTAATGCATCAGCAATCAAAGTACGCCCCGACAGCAAAATTCTGGAGCTTTTAAAACAGATCCCCGGAGTGGAAGTCGGTAATGATGATAAAATTACAGTGAATGGAAAAGATGTAGATCAGGTTATGGTCAATGGCAAACCATTTTTTGATAAAGATGGTAAAATGGCTTTACAAAATCTTCCGGCAGATATTATTAAAAATATTCAGTTTACGACAACAAAAACAAAAGAAGAAGAACTTAGCGGAAAGCCTCCCAAATCTCAGAATACCACGATCAATTTTAATATTGATGAAAAGAAGAATAAAGGATTTCTTTCAAGACTTACCCTGGGCTATGGTTCTGATAAACGATATGAAGGTAGCGGGCTTCTAAGTTATTTTAAAGGAGACACTAAAATCAGTATTTTGGCTTCTTCCAACAATATCAATTCTAAAAGTGTTTCTGCTGATGATGTTTTTGATAATATGGGGCGCATCAGAGGTGCCGGGACCCAAACCGGAGGCAATGGAATCCAAAGATCTACCACTATTGGTCTTAACTACAATGACAAATTGGGGAGAGACGCAGATCTTGATAACCTCAGTGTAAAATACTCCAATTCTACCCTGGAAACCCGGTCTAAAGTTTCAAGAACAACCCTTCTTCCCGGCTATACACTCAAAACCAACTCTGAAAGCAATGGTGACAATGAAACCAGACAGTATAATTTTGACAGCTCAGCCCGAATAAAACTGGATTCTCTAACCAATATTTATATATCTCCATCTTTTTCAAAATCGGAAAACTTCAGTTTCAACAGATCACAGTCTTCAACGTTAAGAGATGATAAACGGCTTAATGAAAGTACATCCTCCAGCAGTACCAATGGAGAAAGCAATACGTTTAGCCCGAATATTTATTTTTCGAAAAACTTAAAGAAAAAAGGAAGGTCAATTTCCGCTACCATCAACACCAGTATTTCTGAGTCCAACGATAATAATATCAACCAGTCACAAAATACATTTTATAACCAAACCGGCACAACCACAGATAACCGTGACCAGCTGCAGAAGAATAAGACCCAAAATAATAATTATAGCTTCAGTGCGGGATATACAGAACCTATCTCAGATTCAGCAATTGTAAGCCTTCAGCTGGAATACAGTTCAAAAGTATCCCGGAATTCCAGAGATTTCAATGATTTTGATCCTGTTACAGGACAATATTCCAAATACAATACTGTTCTTTCCAACAGTATGAACCAAACCATCAACCAGCTATCACCTGAACTTTCTTTTTCTCTTTTCAAAAAGAAGTTTAATCTCTGGAGCGTTGCCAATCTTGACATTTCGGAAATGACGGTAAGTTCTGTTTTCAAAGGACAGCAGTATGATCTTCAGAAAAACTTTGTCCTTCCCAGATATACTATGAGTTTTCAGTATGTTTTTTCTGAGCGTACCAGACTTACCGTATCCAATTCTTCCAGCTTCAATATTCCCGGGGCAGGACAGCTGACTCCTTATAAGGATGAATCAGACCCGCTGGTTACCTATACAGGAAATCCCGATTTAAAGAACACCTGGATGACAAACAGCAATGTTTCTTTTAACAGATTTAATATTATCAAAAATTTCAACTATTATATCAACGTAGGCTTTATCTACAGAAATAATGATGTTATTAATTATACTAAATATGATGACGCCGGAAAGCAGATTGTCACATATGATAATATAAGTGGAAATAAAAATTTTACGGTGGGTACAGGTTTAACTAAGATTTTTAAGTGGCAGGACAAGAAACTTACCATCACCCCAAGGTTCAGTTTGAATTACAATTACAATAATGGTTTTATCAACGGACAGGCTTTCAAAAGCAACTCATACAGTTTTAATCCTGGACTTAACCTCAGCTTTGAGATCAAGGAAAAGTTTAGCATTAAACCCTCATACAGGATCGGATATAATATATCAAAATACTCCAATTACAATATCGACAGAGTCAATACCACCAATCAGTCATTAAAACTGGAACTTACCAACTATCTTTTCCAGAGCAGGCTGGTTTTCGGAAATGATTTTGAATACAATACCAACTCCAATATCGCTCCCGGATTCAAAAAGGATTTTTATTTCTGGAATACCAGTCTGGGCTATTCTTTTTTCAAAAAACAGCTGACAGCAAAAGTGAAAATTTATGATGTCTTAAATCAGAATCAAAGTGTAAGGAGAACCATCACAGATTCTTATTTTGAAGATCGTGAAGATCTGATCCTGAAACGGTACATTATGTTTTCGCTGAGTATGAAACTTAATAAATTTGCCGGTAAAAAAAGGAAATAAAGCAAGACTATATTTTTATATATCATTTTGATCATGGCCGGTTCTTTCCGGCTATTTTTATGAACATACAGAATTGTAATCTTGAATAATATTACAATTGAAGACCTGAGAATCCCTTCCTCTGGAGGGGTGGCCAATTGAAAATTTGACAAGGTGGTTTAAAAATATCCTCTCATGCTTATTCACGTAAATGTTTATGATAAAAACCTTTTAAAAGAAGATTTAGTAATAAACGTATTTTTATTTTTAAATTAGCCGTAAATTTTTTTTATGAAACTCCATATTTCAGTTTTATGTATTCTTTTTTTCCTTCTTGGAAAAGCTCAAAAAACAGAGCAGAAAGACAATTTCGTTAAAGATAATTTCACCAAGAAAGAATTTTATATTCCTATGCGTGACGGGGTGAAGCTTTTCACAGCAGTATACATTCCGAAAGATATTTCAACTAAAAACAAATATCCTTTTCTGATGCAGAGAACCTGCTACAGCATTGCTCCTTATGGAGAAAATGAATATAAAACAAAGGTAGGCCCTAATACTTATCTGATGAAAGATAAATATATCTTCGTCTATCAGGATGTCCGCGGAAGATATATGAGTGAAGGTACTTTTACCAATATGACTCCTCAGGTAGAACGTAAAACAAAAAAAGATGTGGATGAAAGTACCGATACGTATGATACAATAGAATGGCTTTTGAAAAACGTTAAAGATAATAATGGTAAAGCGGGACAGTTTGGAACTTCTTATCCGGGGTTTTATACTGCTGTAGGTACATTAGCACAGCATCCTGCTTTGGTTGCCTCTTCTCCTCAGGCTCCGATCTCGGATTTCTGGAACGACGATTTCCTTCATAACGGAAGATTTATGCTAGGCTATTTCAGAACATTCCCTGTTTTTGGGGTTCAGAAAACACAACCTGAAAAACAAGCCTGGTATATGGATTCATTCATTAAGCAAACTTCTGAAGATGGCCTCAAGTTCTACAGAGACCTTGGTACCCTAAAAGATGCTTATGAAAAATATTACAAAAATAATTTCTTCATGACAGAAATTATGAACCATACCAACTATGATGAATTCTGGCAGAAAAGAAACCTTCTTCCTCACCTGAAAAACATCAATCATGCCGTGATGACCGTAGGAGGATGGTTTGATGCAGAAGACCTTTCCGGTCCTTTGAATATTTACAAAACGATTGAAAAAACAAGTCCAAAAGCGAAAAACACTATTGTAATGGGACCTTTCTCTCATGGGGGTTGGTCTCAGGAACAGGGAAAACATTTCCACAGTGAAACTTATTTCGGAGACAGCATTGCGACGTATTATCAGAAAAATATTGAAACTAAATTCTTCAATCACTACCTGAAAGGAAATACAAAACAAGATGCAGGACTTCCTGAAGCTTTAATGTATGATACCGGAGCCAAAGAATGGAAAGAATTTGCTTCCTATCCTCCTAAAAATGCACAGAAGGTTAATTTCTATTTATCAGACAAAACCTTAAAGAAAACTTCCGGCTCAGGATATTCAGAATATTACAGTGATCCCGAAAACCCGGTTTTAAGTTCCGATCACTTAAAAGATTTTAATGGCTTTACGCCTAAAAATTATATGTCGGAAGATCAGAGATTTGCAGAAGGAAGACCTGATGTATTGACGTTCACCACTGATGTACTGACAGATGATATTACTTTTGCCGGGGAAATTATGGCTAAGCTTAGTATTGCCTCTACTTCCACAGATGCTGATTTTGCCGTAAAACTGATTGATGTATATCCTGAAGATTTCAAACCTGCAGAGAAGAAAGACGGGGTAATCTATGGAAACTATCATCAGATGGTAAGAAGTGAAATTATGCCGGCAAGATTCAGAAATACAAGAGAAAAAGGAGAAGCTTTAGTTCCGAATCAGAAAACAGCGGTCAACTTCAGACTTCAGGATGTTGTTCACACTTTCAAAAAAGGACATAAAATCCAGATCCAGATCAGCAGTACCTGGTTTCCTCTTTTTGCTGTTAATCCACAGAAGTTCCTGGATAATCCTAATTTTGCTACTAAAGAAGATTATACTAAAGCATTAATCAAAATTTATGATGACAGCTCTATTGAAGCTGAGATTTTAAAATAAAGAGAAAAAGCTGTTCTGATGAACAGCTTTTATTTTTTATCACCTGCAGATTGAACTGATATTACGCATCTGATCAATAGGTGTGATTTCTTTTAATCTTCAATGGTTCTGAAGGTAAGATTCACCCTGGGGGTTTTTACTTTTGTACTTGGGGGAAGCCTGTGAAGCCAGTGATCCTGAGTTGTTCCTTTCATAACCACTAGACTTCCCTGTTCAAGGAAGATTTCTACTTTTTCTTTTGTTGTTTTATGTTTAAATAAAAACTTTCTCTCCGCTCCAAAGGTAAGAGAAGCAATAGCACCATGTTTCTTAAGGTCGGTTTCCCCATCACTGTGATAAGCCATTCCCTCACTTCCGTCATGGTATAAATTAAGCAGGCATGAATTGTACGTTTCACCTGTCACTTCTTCACACTTCTTTTTTAATTCCAGCAGCTCAGGGGTCCAGTATTTTGCATATTTTGTTCTCTTTGAATAGGTATATTCAAAAGCTTTTTCCCCAAACCAGGCCACTTTTCGTTTGGTAAGAATCAGTTTGCCGAAGATCATCGCTTCATCGTGTTCCCAGGGAATCTGATTGAACAGATAATCATAATACACATCAGATTCTTCTTTTGAAAAGACCTTTCCATAATAATGAACCGTTCCGTCATACGGAAGAAGGCTTAAAGGATAATTTGGTGTTTCGTCGAACAGGCTGAGCATTAATTTCTGTTTTTGTTAATACAAATTACGTAATGTTTTTGTAAATAGGTTATGGTGGCTAAAACACTTAGGAGTAAAGCTGTGAGCTTTCCCAGCCCACAATCATCTGTTTTCTCTCACTGCCCCATCGGTACCCACCAAGGTGTCCGGTAGACTGAATAACACGATGACAAGGAATAAGAAATGCTACCGGATTACTTCCTATGGCAGTTCCTACCGCTCTGGAAGCTTTTGGGTTTCCTATTTTTTCTGCCAAAGTACCGTACGTAGATAGCTTCCCCATCGGAATAGTCAATAAACTTTCCCAAACTTTAAGCTGAAAATCAGTTCCTTTTAAGTGAAGTTTGATGGTATTGAGTTTTGTCCAGTCTTTATCGAATATGGACAATGCATTCTTCTGAAGTGCATCTTGCTTTTCAAAAAAAGAAGCATTAGGAAATTTATGTTTCAAATTCCCTAATGCTGATTCTTTATCGTTTTCAAAAGCCATATAGCAGATTCCCTTTTCTGTGGAAGCAACCCCTATATTTCCAAATGGGCTTTCTGAAAAGCTATAATTAATGACAAGACTTTTTCCTCCGTTCTTATACTCTGCAGGAGACATTCCCTCTATTTTTACAAACAGATCATGAAGTCTGCTGGTACTGGAAAGCCCTGTTTCATATGCGGTGTCAAATAAACTTGCCTTTTCTTCCTTCAATAAATTTTTAGCATGTTCAAGACTGATGAACTGCAAAAATTTCTTCGGACTTGTTCCTGCCCAATCTGTAAAGATCTTCTGAAAATGAGCCGGACTCAAGTGAATATTCTCTGCCACTTCCTCCAAACTTGGCTGAAGCCTGAAATTGCTCTGGATATATTCTATCGCTTTGGCAATTCTGTTATAATCTATTTGATTTTGTGTGGACATTTTTATTCTGTTTTACCTCACAAATTTCCTAAGAATATACGGCAGAAAAAATCCGATTCTTGCGGAATTTAGTTGTTGTTATAAATATTGTTATAAGCAAGCATCTTGTAATATAACTTAGCTGCCAAGAAAGCTGTTGGTTTGGCCATTGGAGAATCCATTAATTCTACAATATCAAAGGCCACTACGTTACATTTTTCAAATACTTTTCTTAATAATTCCAATGTTGGATACCACTGTAATCCACCTGGTTCAGGAGTTCCTGTTGACGGCGCGATTGAAGGGTCAAAAGCGTCTAAGTCAATAGTGATATACACATTTCCTGATACTTTTTCCAATACATCATTGATCCAGTTTTCATTGTTGGCAATTTCATGAGCAAAGAATACTCTTCCTTCAGGCAGGTATTCAGCTTCCTCAGCATCCATAGAACGGATTCCCACTTGAACTAGGTTATGTTTCTGGTTAGCTTCAAAAACAGCACAAGCATGGTTAGATGTTGATCCATGGAATTCAGGACGTAAATCTGTATGAGCATCCAACTGAAGAACAGTTAAATTTTCATATTTCTCCCCTACTGCACGGATAGATCCAATAGACACAGAGTGTTCTCCACCGAAAAGGGTAAATACTTTTCCTTCATTTTGCAAAAGCTCTTTTGTTTTTTGGTAAACCGCTTCAGTCATGGCTTCAGGACTAGAATTCTCAGAAACTTCTCCAGCCAAATATACTCCTTCAAGGTAAGGTTCAGTACCTGTTTCAATATCATAAAGCTCCATATTTTCAGAAGCGTCTAAGAATAATTCAGGGCCTTTATCAGCTCCTTTTCCCCATGTTGAAGTTCCATCATAAGGAACCGTTACCAACATTACTTTCGAATTCTCTAACGTTGCGTTTTCTTCGGGAATTCCTGCGTATGTTCTCATGCTTTATTTAAAAATTTTAATGTTGTAATTGATGGCAAAGATACGAAGAGTTTACGAGTTGGAGAGTAAGAGCTGGGAGAGTTTGTAAATGATAATTATCCGTTAATCTGAGCCATAAATATTTGCCAGGAAGCTGGAGGCTGGAAGTGGGAAGTCATAAAGGTCAAGAAAATAAATTGAATTCCATTTTATTAATTTTTTTCAATTCATTTATCAAAGTTACAGTAAAACTTACGCTACAATAACTTCCAGCTTCCCTCTTCAGACTTCCAGCCTTATTCAGCTTTCCTCTTTCAACTCAAATTCCTATTTTTGTGAAAAACTTAGAATATGTCTTTAAAAGCTGTTCTTTTCGATATGGATGGAGTTATTGTAGATACAGAACCATTGCATAGAAAAGCTTATTTCAAAACCTTTGATGAATTGGAAATTCTGGTCTCCGAAGATTTATATACTTCTTTTACCGGAGCTTCTACCAAAAGAGTTTGTGAAGCATTAATTCAGAAATATCATCTTAACCAGACGCATGAAGCTATTTCAGCGATCAAAAGATCTCATTTTAAGGATTATTTCTATAACGATGATGAATTTGATTTAATTCCGGGAGTAAGAAAACTGATTGAGCATTATCATGAAAGCGGTATAAAGCTGATATTGGCTTCTTCTGCAACCATGACGACTATCAATATGGTTTTTGATAAATTCGGACTTGAAAAATACTTCAGCGGGAAAATCAGTGGTGCAGATTTAAAAGAATCAAAACCTCATCCTGAAGTTTTTCTATTGGCCGGAGAAATGGCAGGTGAACCGGTAGAAAACTGTATGGTGATTGAAGATTCTACCAACGGAATACTGGCGGCACATCGGGCTAAAATCTTCTGTGCTGCTTACAGAAGTCCACATTCAAAAAATCAGGATTATACATTAGCAGATACTGTAGTTTCGGATTATGAAGAATTGGAACTGGATAAAATTTCAAAATATTTTTAAAATAAAAAGCTCTCAAAAATTTGAGAGCTTTTGTTTTGTATAAGTTTTGGCTAAAGCCTATTGATCGTAAAACTATTTATAACCAAGAAGTTTCAATACATCTTCAGGTTCCTGTTTTTCACGGAAAATTTCATACTGCAGCTCACCGTTCTCATCTTTCTGAATCAGGACGTGTCTCGGCTGAGGCATAAGGCAGTGGTGTACTCCACCGTAACCTCCGATAGTCTCTTGATAAGCTCCGGTATGGAAGAATCCAATGTATAAAGGTTTTATATCAC
This sequence comes from Chryseobacterium sp. KMC2, assembly GCF_016756935.1. Taxonomy (NCBI): domain Bacteria; kingdom Pseudomonadati; phylum Bacteroidota; class Flavobacteriia; order Flavobacteriales; family Weeksellaceae; genus Chryseobacterium; species Chryseobacterium sp. KMC2. Next base: position 73,337 of record NZ_JAESIT010000005.1, on the reverse strand, counting down.
TGAAAACCGGCAGGTAAATCGCATTGGTATGCTGTTCAGAGTTGTAATAATCATCTGAATCACACGTCAGCCCTCCTAAGAATACTCTTTCGTAAGAATCTTCCCAACGGTTAAGCGGAAGCATAATAAAGTGTCTTGAAATTGCCCAGGTATCAGGAAGTGTAGTCATGAAAGAAGAGTCAATCATATTCCACTTTTCTCTGTCGTTCTGACGTTTCTGGGAAATAATTTTATAAAGATTCGCTCCACTTTCTCCAACTGTAAAGCTTCCGAATTCAGTATAAATATTAGGTTCTTCTACTCCTTCTTCTTCACAGAATTTTTTGATTTGAGAAACAATTTCCTCTACCATATACTGGTAATCATAATCAAAATTCAAAGAAGTTTTAATAGGAAAACCACCTCCGATATTCAGGGAATCCACTTCAGGAGCAATCTTCTTCAAACGTGCATATACACGAAGACATTTATACAATTCGTTCCAGTAGTATGAAGTATCTTTAATCCCCGTATTAATGAAGAAGTGAAGCATTTTCAATCTTGCATTCGGGTGTTCAGCTATTTTCTGACTGTAGTAAGGAATGATATCTTTATATCCGATTCCTAATCTCGAAGTATAAAATTCAAACTTCGGTTCTTCTTCCGAAGCTATTCTGATCCCTATATTAAAAGTAGAATCTATACTTTCCGTAAGTTTATCCAACTCCCGGTAGTTATCCAGAATCGGAGTAATATTTTCAAAACCATTATTGATCATATCTGAAATCTTCGTCAGATAATCATCGGTTTTGAATCCATTACAGATCACTTCAATATTTTTATCTACTTTCTCTTTTTCATAAAGAGCTTTTACAATATCCATGTCATAAGCAGAAGAAGTCTCTATAGAAATTTCATTTTTAAGAGCTTCTTCCAATACAAAATTAAAATGACTGGATTTTGTACAGTAACAGTAGGTGTAATTCTTTTTATATCCGGTTTTTTCAAAAGCTTCTTTAAACCAGCTCTTGGCTTTCTGGATATTTTGAGAAATTCTCGGCAGATAGCTAATCTTTAGCGGAGTGCCAAATTGTTCTACAACGTCCATCAATGGGACATCATGGAACAACAAATTGTTCTCAGAAACATTAAACTCCTCTGTAGGAAAATATAATGTCTGATCAATAAGTTCCGAGTACTTTATTTTCATTTCTAAACAAGTGAATTAAGAAATGCAAAATTGCTAAAAAAGTTTGATTTTTGGGTGTTAAATTTATTATAATTTTCTATAATAAGATGATCTTACCCCATAAATATTTTTCTCTCTGATAATCAATACGTAAACTTTTGAATATATTCGTTCCTTTTACTTTCAGAAATTCCCAGGGCCTGCTGAATATAGGCATCCATAGAGCCATACTTTTTATTGATCTCCCCAAAAGCTGCATCCAGATACCTTTTTTCGACCCAGCTCAGCTTTTCTAAAACCTGCACATCCATCTTTGGATACATAAAATGAAGACTATTGGCCAGTCTCAGTCTTTTCTGCACAAGATCTTTTCTAAAATTATTGGATAAAAGGTACTCATTATAAATAGTCTCTTTATCAAACTTCAAGATCGTTAAGATCAGAGCTGTAGTAATCCCCGTTCTGTCTTTCCCGGCAGTACAGTGGTAGAGAACAGGTTCATTGGATTCCAGAATCTCGGTAATAATGGTCTTTATGGTTTCCGGATTTTCTGTGACATACTCCCGGTAGAAATCTATCATCCTTTTATCTGCATCAGCACCATTTACTTTTCCTTTTAGCACCAGTTTTTTAGCCTGATCCAGCTGATCACCCTGATCTTCAAAGGCCGAATAATTCTTGTACTTAATTTCTGATGGAAGATGATCCGGTTTCTGGGCAATTTCTTTTGAATTTCTAAGGTCAATAATTTCTTTTATTCCCAGATTTTGGATTTCGTCAAAAGAACTTTTTTTAAGCTTATGAAGATGCCCGCTTCTGTAAAAGAAGCCTTGTTTTAAGGTACGCCCTTCCGTGTTTTTAATATTTCCTACCGTTCGGAAGTTAATCACCTTTTTGATCCTGATCGCTTTCTCTGTTTCATTTTTTCCATACTCCGGTGCTTCATTATGCTGTGTTTTACAGGAGAAAATACAGCATAATGAAAGACTGACCAGTGATATTTTGATAAACTTATTCAATACTTCTTTTGTTTCACCACAAAAGTTACAATTTTTTTTTAACTTAAAATTCCAAAGTTTTGGAATGGTCATTTACGGTTAAACGGGCCAAAGCCCGTTTCCATTAATAGTTATCAGTTATCGGTAAAAGATTATTTTTAATATATTGAGGGATATTCTATTTCATTAATCCCTACAAAAATAAGCAGATCCCCTGATTCATATTCCACTGAAACTTCCTCTTCAACGGCAAAATTCCGGGTCCCTATTCTTGTAGTAATGCTTAAATTCCCCTTTGTTAAAGGCCAGTTCAGCCCTTTAGTTGTTATATTATCCGCTGACGGAAAAGGATACAGAGAAATCATCTTATTCTTCACCCCTTTCAGTGTAACATTTTTAGGAATAAAATAATATTCTGAAAACTCATCATAGAACCTGAGGCTCATACGGTCCTTAAATGTATAGGCAACGCTAAGGTTTCCAAGAAAATGATCCTGTTCTCCTCCGCTTCCGCCAAAAACATCTATATCAGAGAAACCTTTTTCTATAATGATTTCCAAAGCCTTATGAAAATCTGTTTTATCCTGATCCAGTGTAAGTATAAATTTCTCCTGATACATATCTTCATCTGATCCGGAATGCGAATCAAAATCACCGGAAATAAAATCCAGCTTGTCCAGAGGGAAGCCCATTCTTTTAAGATAGTGAAAAGCCCCGTCTGTGCAGGCAATTAAACCATAATTTTCAGGATTGGGTAAAGATTTCGGAGCATCTCCGTTGATGAAAAGCAATACTTTATCTCTCATTCGGGTTCCAGTATTCTTCCGGTTCGTTGTTCAGTTTTGAAACATACCTTGCCAATACAAAAAGGTAATCGGATAGTCTGTTTAAATACTTAATTAATTCAGGACGTACTTCTTCCGATTCATTCAAAAATACCAATGACCGTTCTGCTCTTCTGCAGATAGTTCTTGCAGCATGCAAAAAAGTAGCTGATTTTCCTCCACCGGGAAGGATAAAATACTGAAGCGGTTCCAGTTTTTCATCGAAAGCATCCATCCATTGTTCCAGTTCTTCTATTTCTGTTTCTGAAATAATGATGGGAAGGCGGGATTTTCCATTAGCCAACATGAGTTTATCTACTGGTGTAGCGGCTTCCGAGCCTACGGTAAACAAATCAAACTGTATTTTTTTCAGTTGTCTTAATACTTCTTCATCTTCAATATGACTTTTTGAAATTCCGATAAATGAATTCAATTCGTCTATATTTCCATAACTGTCTACCCTTGCACTGGCTTTGGAAACTCTTGTTCCGCCATAAAGTGCCGTCTGGCCTTTATCTCCTGTTTTGGTATAAATTTTCATACTACTAAAATACTTTTTTTTGTACAATTTGAAAAGTAAAACGTAGTAATAAATCCCTATTCTATCTGAAAAAATAATTAACTGACATTAGGAGCTAATGTCAGTTAATATTTGCATACGTGGTTTTATATGTTTTGAGATTGCTTGTCCTTTGCTAAGCAAGACAAAGCAAATTCCAATTCCTTTATTTATAGATTAAAAAGTATAATTAACATTGAGCTGAAAAGTTGTTCCGTTAAATCCAAACTGATTAACCTCCCAAGGATATTTGAACCTTCCTCCAAGATCTGTTACTATATCTCCTTTGCTATCTATTACGTCCGGATAAATATTAAATAAATTATTTACGACTCCGGAAATTTTAAGATCCTGAGTGATTTTATATGTTAAAACTATGTCTGTAACTACCTTACCTGAAAATGTCTGATCTTTGGCAGGATCAGTAGCATGCTGCCATGTAACAGAACCAAAATAAGTATTATTAAGGTTAAAATTAAACTTTGAAATGTCATACGAAAGACTAAGAATAGTTTTTGTTTTTGGCCTTGCAGAGATAATTCTGGATTGTTCTTTTCTATCAAAAAAGTTTTCTGAGTACCCATTTTCAGCCAAAATAGGTGGAACTGCAATATTATCTACTATTTTAGTTTCGTTATAATTGAAAGCAGCAATAATTCCCAATCTTCCTTTACCAATGGCGGAAGTATAGTAATTAGCTACAAAATCTACTCCCTGAGTAACTGTATTTACAGCATTGGTGAAAAACTTCAAGGAGGTTATTTTATTATTGTCTAATATTACTTCTACAGGGTTTGTTGTATCCGGATTACCAGGAGCCCCGGTTTTGTAACCAATATCTCCTGAGAAAAGTACTCTGTCTTTAATTTTTATTCTATAATAATCTGCTGTAACAGTAAGGTTTTTAAAAGGTTTTACGGCAAATCCTCCAGTAATGTTAAAGGCTTTTTCAGCATTTAATTTTGGTACCCCAAGATCTGATCTTACAATTTGAGAGTCATTATTAAAAGTACCCTGATTAGCTACAGTATTCCCTGTAATTTTGGTTTGAACATTAGAATAATAAATTTGGTGTAATGAAGGCGCACGGAATCCTGTAGAAACAGACCCACGGAAAACTAATTTATCATCTAACAGCTTATACCTTGCATTTCCTTTCCAGGAAACGTTATTTCCAAAATCACTAAAGTTTTCATACCTCACAGTTCCTCCAAGTAATAAGTTTTTTGTAATATCCCATTCAGCATTCACATAAGCGCCAATATTCTGACGATTTTTATTGACTTCATTCTGAGGCTGCAGCCCTGGAAATGATTCTGCACCAGTTCCTATATAGGATGCTTCCTCTCCTGCCTTTGCCTGATAGTTTTCATTGCGTACTTCAACACCAGCTCCTAAAACAAACGTTCCAAAATTTCGGTTGATATCTATGTTTCCTATAATATTACTAAACTGATGACCACCTGCTTTAAAACGGGTTGGTGAATTGGCACCCAAAGATGTATTAATGGTATTTCCTACAACATAATCTACTGCATTAGAGCCAAAGGTTGCACTCCCATCAAAACTCCATTTTCCAAACATGCCTTTCCACCCGGAGGTTAAGTTATAATCATAAACATCTGTTTTAAATTCTGGTTGAAATCCATTATAAGGCTGTCCTTTTGGAGTTAATAAACCAAAATCTGAAGTTACCCAATAGGGCGTTCTATACAAACCATAGCTTGTCCCATTCCTGTAAGTTGTCCCTCCAAAAGCATAGAATTTGCCCGTTTCACCTGTTGGCAATTCAAAATTTACAAACATATTGGCAACTTTTGTCTCTGGCTGTCCTATAGTCATTCCTAATCCCGGATTGGCTTGAGTCCAGGCATTCTCTACCCCAAAAAGTTCATCTTTTGTAGTAGATCCTGCACGGTTAGTTTTATTTTGGGAAGAATACCCCAATGTAAGGTTCAAACTTCCATTTTTTGCAACTCGGATTCCTGTATTAAAATCTGCTCCGATATTAAAGCCGTCTCCCTTTGAAGTAATACCTGAAAAAAGATTGACTGTACTTTTTCCAACACTGTTCTTAAGAATAATATTAATTACTCCTGCAATAGCATCAGAACCATATTGTGCAGATGCTCCATCTCTCAATACCTCTACATTCTGTAAAGCGGCAGATGGAATACTTTTCAGATCCGTACCTACCTCACCTTTTCCCGGTGTATCATTTACATAAATTAAAGCACTTTGATTTTTTCTTTTCCCATTCACCAAAACTAATGTTCTGGAAGGTCCTAATCCTCTTAAATCTGCAGGATCAAAATGAGCTGTTGCATCAGAAACGGTTTGCTGTGATGAATTAAAAGAGGGTACAGCATACGTCAAAGCTTTATCAAAGGTAACCTGCCCTGTAGATTTTAGCTGTACAGCTGAAATATTATCAATAGGAATTGCAGAGGTAATTATGGTTCTGGGCTTAGTTCTCCCCGTAGTAACCACAACTTCATCTATATTGTTTTCTTTTACAGTTTCCTGAGCATATGCCATAGTACCGGCTCCGCTTAAAACTAATGCATAGATTTTCTTTTTAAAGATTTTCTTTTTCATGTCAAGTATTAATAATTAAATAAATTTATAAAAAAATTAAATACTAAACATAAAAACAAAATAAATAATAAGAATTATATTCAATAATCAATAAAACATTACTAATTTACAAAAACGAGAAATAATTTAAAAAGTATAAAATTGCTTATTAATAATCTAAAAAAGAAATACAGTAACAATTTCCTATTCTATATGAAAAATAATTAACTAAAATTACAAATAAACATAATTTTATTCTTTTTTTGATAATCAATTTAAATAGATTAAAATTGCATCAGCTATGGCTCTCAATGACCATAAAAATGGCCGGCAAAAGCCGGCCAATCCAAATTATTTATTTACCTCTACATATTGTATTATGGTCTGATTTTTTGGGTTGTAGATAATAGTACTACTGTTTGGGAATCTTTTTAACTTATAATATTCTATACTTTTGTCATTCTTAATATCTTCTAAAAAACCTGTATCAAAGGTATTTTCAGGAAGAAATTTCGAAATAAAACTTATTTTATCAATAAGGCTTTGTCCATCAATTTTGCGGGCTGTTTTATCTGACTTACTTTCATCCCTTGTAGGCTGCCCTTCCAAAAGAGGTAATAAGGCAGCGATATCTGCTTTATATTTAAAAATATAGCCTTCAGTACCATTGGGAAATTTGAACTTCTTTCCTTTTTCTTCTGAAACTATACCGGCTCCGGCATTCGGAAAAACTTCACTGAACTTAACATCCTGAGAGTTTGTGAATGAGTTGATAGATTCGCTGACTGTTTTTTTGACTGTTTCCTCTACTGCCTGCTGGGCTTTTTGCTGTACCGTTTCCGTTGTTTTTTGGACGGTCTGGTCTATTTTTTCTTCAATTTTATTACATGAAACTAATGAAAGAACAGTAATAACTGGCAAAATATACTTCTTCATAATTCTAATGATCAATTTCTTTTTTTATTACTATACTTTTCCTTTAACGGAAAAGTAGGTCAAGATATTTTAACAAAGGAATAAAATATTTTTCAGGATCAAAAAATCCTACTGACAAACTGTTGTCATAACCCGGTCTTACCTTTGTTTCAACAATAACAAACAAAAACCATACAATTATGACAACTACAGCAACAGCCACAAAACAATTTATGACAACTGAACAATTATTAAAGCACTGGCAAGGGCATAGAAATCTTACAAGAAGAGTTATTGAAGCCTTTCCTGAAAAAGAATTATTTGAATTTTCAATAGGGGGTATGAGACCTTTCGCAAAACTGGCAGTAGAGCTGATCAGTATTGGCGGAGTTGCTTTAAAAGGAATTGTTGAAAAAAATACGGAAGCTTATAATGAGGAGGGCTTTATTCCAAAAACTAAAGAAGATATCTTAAAGAAATGGGATGAAGAAACAGAAGTAATCAATCACTATTTTGGTCAGATTTCAGAAGAGCGTTTCCAGGAAACTTTCAATTTATTCGGACAGTATGAATTCCCGGTATATGAGAATGTTCTTTATTTTGTGGACAATGAAATTCACCACCGTGGACAGGGATACGTTTACCTGAGAGCTTTGGGAATTGAACCACCTTTCTTCTGGGAGAGATTTTAATACACCAGGAAGGTTATTTTATTTTTAATAACATTCTCAATTTCATTTTATAACCATTTCATCTTTTTGCCTATATTAAACCTCAGCAGTCATGTTGAGGTTTATTGATGTCTTTCCGTCATTTTTATCAGCAACTCATTGAGCCTTATCCGAAGACTTTCAGGTTCTAAAACAGTAGCGTAATCGGCAAAAGTAATTAACCATCGGGGGAAACCATCATTGATCCATTCTGTTTCAAAAGTCAGCTCCACACCGTTGTCAGTTTCCACTTCATTAATCAGTCCATAATATTTTTTTGAATTGACCAGATGAGACATTATTTTTCTATCTACTAATAGTTTTGCAATAGATTTATTTACATTCGATCTTTTACGGTAATCATTCACCTGCCCGTACTCCTGTAAAAAAGGAGTTTCTGTTTTGGAGATCTGCAAAATCCTATCTACCCTAAACTGCCTGAAATCTTTTCTCAAGGTACAGAATGCCATGATATACCAGAAATTGAATTCAAAGAAGACTCCAACAGTTTCAATTGTTCTTTTACTCACCGTAGAATCCACCGTTTTATACTCTATAACGAGCTGAGTTTTCTCTGCAATACTTTCTAAAATAATAGGAATAACATTTTTAAGAGAATCTTCCGGGTGGGCATGAAAATTAAAAACATCAATCTGTTTTTCAATATTCTGAATCAAGCTCTTATCCGAATGCCTCAGTACTGAACGTACTTTCTCCATCGCTTTCTGATAGTGGTTTCCTAAGCTCTGATGAGAAAATTTCTGCATGAGTTTCTCTGCAGTAATAAAGCTCAGCACCTCTTCTTTGGTAAACATCACAGGCGGAAGCTTGTAACCGTCCATCAGGGAATATCCGTTTCCGGCCTCTCCTATAATAGGAATACCTGCATTTTCCAGCGTCTTTACGTCACGGTAAATTGTTCTGATGCTGACATCAAATTTCATTGCCAGATCCTGTGCCCTGACAATAGGTTTAGACTGAAGCTGGGTGAGAATAGCGGTTACCCGATCTAGTTTTTTAAGATAATGGTCGTTCATATTGCTTCAACAAAGCTAAAATTCTTTTTTGAGGTATCCCATAAAATATAAGAGCTTTTTTACTAATTTTATTTTTTTCAAACAGACTATTCTTATGCCTCATACCCAGTTTATCCAGACCATTGAGAAGATCTTAAAACCAGAAGAGGAAGTGATGAACGGACTTGTTTCAGGTTTAGAATCCAAAACATACAGAAAAGGGGATTTTCTGTTAAAAGCGGATGAAACCTGCAGGTATTTTTATTTTAAAGTTTTCAGGAAAAAGCTGTATCGGTTGAATACTAAGCTTTTATAAGGATAATCAAAAAAGTCAGGTAACGATTTAGTAACGGTGCTTATTGCTTTGTTTTTCAACGTGTTTCCGTTCGCTCATAGCAAATATACAAAATTTATTTTTCTCAAATTCATACAAATATTTTTAATACCCAACTATGTTTTTTGTTTTTTCTCATAAAAATGCCCCCAGAAAGTGTCTAACTTTTTGGGGGCATTGCAAACAAGCCCTTTTTTTATTGTATAAATAGGACAAACCCTATCTTCCGTCCTAGTTGTTCCCTTTTTGTTTGTTTTTGAAACTTCTATAAATCCTTGCCCATATATTCTTCCAAAGAAGATTTCAGTTGGTCTAAAAATACAGTTTGGGTACCGGTACGATATTTCATTCGGTGGAAAGAATTATGCAATACCCTAAGGTAATCTGAAACAGTTTTTCTAAAGTCAAACTGATTTTTCGTATTCCTACTTTACCATAGAAAGGAGAACCATTCGCATAAAGAGCGTACTAAAATAGGTTTCATCACGGTCGGTTCTTCCTCAACGATAATATCTGTAAAAATCTGAATAATAGATATGCTCACTGTATTCCTGTTTTAATTCCTGTAACTGTTCTGAAAAATAACTTACATACATTTTCTCTCCATCAACAGGACAAGCGGTCTGTATACGAAATATCTTATTGTGGTAAATAAGTTTGGAGAGGATATATGACTTAATATTGCAAAAGAAATTGATTTCTTCCCAATGGTTTTTAATGCTTTTCGTAATATCCTCTCTTATCGACCCCAAGAATTCTTGTAGGTTATAGTCATTTGGTACGCTTCCTCAATTATATTGGTTGCAGACAGCGAGATTTCGTTTTCTTTTCGCCGTATCTCCGAGATGATATTATTTAATGAAAGATGCCATTTCAGGTGGTTTATTTATTTAATATGTGGTAAAATGGATTATATGAAGCATAAAAATTCGTATAGCTACTTGAATATTGTCTATTCTTTGTTAATAGTCCTCAATGCCTTTTTGATAATGTATTTCGTTTCTTTTGTTCCGCTTCCTTTTTCCCAACATTGGCAAAGTTTCTGTACAAATTCGGGTTGCGTTTTACTTGCATCGTTCAACCAATTACCTACACTATCCTGAACGTATTTTGATGTGTCTGACTTTAAAGGTTCTAAAATTGACAAAGCCAATTCGGGGGTTTGTTTCAGTTCTTCGATATGTTCACACCAAACACCACGAGGTCGGGTTGCTTCTGTGGTAAATCTTCTTATATTTTCGTTTTGGTTTGATGTCCACGCAGAAAGTATATCAATACTTTTGGTGAGATTTTGAGCAATTTTCGCTCTTACAGCCAACCAATTTATCTCCCTTACGCCAAAATGTTTGTCAGCTGAAAAAGATTGAATTTGTTTAAGCATTTCTGTAATGTTCAGCTTTTCATTTCTACCAATGGTATAAGTTGCCCAACAACGAACTAAATCGGCACTATGCTTTGATATAATTGCTAAAAATTCTTTGTCATTATTTTGTATTGCCTGTTCAAATAGTCCTGTTCCGATAGCTTCATTTATCGTATTGACGGTTTGCTTTTTCAGTTGGTCGATTTTAAATAGAATAGGTTTTAAATAATCCGCTCTTTGATGTTCTACAAGTAAGTTTTCCAATAAAAGCCGTTGGTCAACAGCCAACCACTCTACGAGATTGGCTGTTTCAATTTCCCCACGATTCAGCTGTACTAAAATATCTGTTGGAATATCCTTTGTGCTTCTTGCTCCTTTTCTTTTTATTTCTGTCATAATTGTTCAATCAATTCTTGGATGTCTATCCTGTTCATATAATTGGTATCAACAAACTTGTATGTAATGCTACCATCCGTATCTATTACAAAAACGGCAGGAACAGGCAATTCGTTATTATCATTTCCGTTGTATTCGGATAATTTAATTCCCAAACTATTATAAACCGGAATTACATAATCCTGAAGACCAAATGAAATGCCAAGCTGTTTAGCCAAAGCATTGTTTTTGTCCATCAATAGTTCAAAATCTAAAATGTGATTACCCTTTAATTCTTCGCTATAATCGGGCGTTTGCGGTGAGATTGTCACAAGTGTTGCTTTTCTGTCGGTAATCTGTTTTAGGCTGTCTTGTAGTGCTTTCAATTCAAGATTGCAATAAGGACACCAACTGCCACGAAAAAAAGCCACAATTACTTTTCCGTTTTGTAGAAGCTCTTTTAACTTTACAATTTCATTGTTTGTATTTGGCAGACTAAAATCAGGAAACGTATCGCCCATAGCGATGCTGTTTTCTTCGATGTTCTTGGTTTTCAAATCCTGAATAGATTTCCCGAATACCTCTAAAACTTCTGTCGGAAGTTGTTTTGCTAAATTTTCATTTAGTTCTTCTATTTGATTTTCTAAATCCCTCATATTAAATTTTTTATTTTTGCAAATATGTGTGCTTAAATTCAGAACCACAATACCGCATATAATTGTCTCTATGGGACAAAAAAGTCAATTTTATGAAAACAAAGGAACGAGCGGTAAAAGAAAAAAATTGTACGCTGGAAATAGCTGTTAATGCAATACTACACTACGCAAAAAACAACCATAAACTTATACTGTAACTGTACTTGGTATTTATGAATTCATTTAACGTAAATCAAAAATCAGTTTAATTTAGGTATATGAGGCGCCGGTTTAAACTAATCAGATATTTTTGAATCAGTTTAAGTAATTGTTCAATAAAATATAATACATTTGCAAAGTATACCATAAGATATGGTATGGTAATTCAAAGTAAAATGAAAAGGTTGAACTATTTTAAAATCGGAGCGTCATCTTATATGTTGCTGGGTGCATTACATCTTGTTTATTTAATTAGTGCACCAAAGCGTCCTGAAAATGTAATGCAAATCTATTTAAAAATGGAAAGGACGACATTTGATTTTATGGGAGAGCATACCGTGATGCAATTCTATACGGGATTCAGTGTCATGATGGGATTTATGCTTTTTTCATTTGGTTTTCAAACATTTATGATTAAACAACCTAATAGGTCTGCTATTTTTGCAAATATTTTCCTTTCGGTTATAGCATCCATTATTGCGGTGATTTACTTCCATCCCTTGGCTTATACCTGCTTACTATCCGCAACACTTTGCTTTACATTATGTTTAATTAATTCAAGAAATAGAACATGAAAAAAATAGAAAAAACAGATTGGTTTGAAAATGGAATTAAAGTCTTGAAAACAGAAGGTTTCCAGCGAATTACCATAGACAATCTTTGCAAGTCTTTGAAAATAACCAAAGGCTCATTTTACCACCATTTTAAAAATACCGAGGGCTACATTGAAGCATTGATGAAATATTGGCAGAATAAAAACACACTTGAATTTATTAAACATACTGAAGAACAATCTGATATTCAGACGAAATATTTCATACTGAATGATTTGGCTGGCTCCTCATCCCATAAAGTCGAGCAGGTGATCCGTGCGTGGAGCTTCTCGAATGAAACTGTGAAAGAATATGTAAAACAGGTTGACGATATGAGAATGGAATATCTTACTGATTTAAATATTCAAAAAGGTCTAGATCCAAAACAAGCTAAAAATTCCGCAATCGTGCAATATGGAACGTTAATAGGAATACAACAATTACTTCCTGATATATCAAAAGATGAGTTTAATGAGTTATATCAAATTCTTATTAAAAATAAAACGGATAAAAAGGTCTAATGGTAAGTAATCATTTTGAGATAATTGTATGAATTTAAAAGTAAATAAGGTTAACGTAGATAAGGCGTTTTTAGTCAATAAATATCTTCCAGCAAATTATGCTGATGCCTTTGAATGTATCGCTCCGATTTCTAATCATGTAACTCCCGACCATTTGCAGGTTGCTTTTTGGGGATCAGAAAAAAGTTGGATAAAAGCATTATTCAAATTGCGTAACATGTTGGTCAAACCTTTTGGTTTAAAAACCTCAAGAAAAGAAGATACTGGAAGTATTGCAGCATGTATCGAAAAAGGTACTAGCCATCATATTGCTTCGGTTTCGGATAGATCTCCAAATGAAACCATCCTTTTATTGGATGATAAGCATTTGAAGGCGTATGTATCAATTTCAATAGCAGAAGCAGAAGACGACCTGAAAAGAGTTACTGTATGCACTATTGTCCACTTTCATAACTGGTTTGGATACCTCTATTTTTACTCAATTGAACTTTTTCATAGCATAGTGGTAAGGAGTATGCTTAAACGTTTGATTCGGGCTAACCTGAAAAAAAGCTAAGATCGTCCTCTTTAAATCCTACGCTAACACATTTCCTGCACCATAAGATTCAGATCAGGATGGCATACCTGATTCATGGGAAAAGAACTATGGTCTTGATCCAACTAATTGGGCAGTGATTTTTATAGCTTACTTTCCGTAAAACGAAATTAACGGGCTTTTCTTTTGGAGTATAAAATTCACGATTAAACTGTATTAAGTATCCCTTGTTCCCTTGTTCTAGTGTAAGCTGATGCACTTTGCCCAGGTCGCATAAAGAAAACAGAATAGTCGCCAAAAGGACACCAACTGCCACGAAAAAAAACTACAATTACTTTTCCGCTTTGTAGAAGCTCTTTTAACTTTACAATTTCATTGTTTGTATTTGGAAGACTAAAATCAGAAAACGTATTGCCTGTGGTGATGTTGTTTTCTTCGATGTTCTTGATTTTAAAATCCTGAATAGATTTCCCGAATACCTCTAAAACTTCTGCAGGAAGTTGTTTTGCTAAATTTTCATTTAGTTCTTCTATTTGCTTTGCTAAGTTTACCATATTAAATTTTCTATTTTTGCAAATATGTGTGCTTAAATTGAGAGCTACAATACCACACATAATTGCCTCTATGGGACAAAAAAGTCAATTTTATGAAAACAAAGGAACGAGCGATAGAAGAAAAAATTTGCCCGCTGGAAATAGCTGTAAATGCCATTAGCGGAAAATGGAAAATCCCGATTGTATGGCGTATAAACGAAGGCGAAAAACGTCCGAGCGAAATGTTAAGAGGTATAGCCAAGGTCGACAGACGTGTTTTGAACCAACAATTGAACGAAATGGTTTCAGACGGAATTTTAACCAAACAATCATTTAACGAACTACCTCCAAGAGTAGAATATTCACTTACTCCGCTTGGCGAACAGTTAGTAGAGGTGCTTTGGCAATTGAACGAGTGGGGAAAGGTTTTATTAAAGCATTCCAATGATGAATAACAAATAATCAAATTTGTTATCAATTGTAGTTTGTATAATTGTTTTTACTTTCCATTGCTGATGAAATAGTTCTGCTTCTTTTTACAATCTTTATTCTTTTATAAACATCAAATAATTTCATTTAGCTAACTTTATGAAAAAAGGCGAACCGATTAAGTCCGCCTGTCCGCTATTTCCACCAATAGTAATAATTGTGATTGCCGTCATACTCAAATCCGCAACGTGGATAGAGCTTGTTGCCTATGTCGTTTATTTTTTCGGTTTCAAGCATCAATCCGCAAGCCCCAGTCTCATCGCACCATTGTTTTGCCTGGTCTATCAATGCTACCGAAAGCCCTTTTCCTCTGTAATCGGGGTGAACAAACAAATCGCTCAACAACCACTGCTTTGCCAATTTGATGTAATGATACAATTTATATAACTGAACACAAGGGCATTGACACAGATGCCATTGAAAAGATATGCAAACGGAGAAAGATTGATGCTGTGTATGTAATTCCGCATCATCATTACCCTACAACCGTAACGTTAAGCGTAGAAAGGCGAGTGAAATTACTGGAACTTTCCAAACAATTTTCGTTTGCCATTATCGAAGATGATTACGACTACGATTATCATTATACATCTTCGCCTTACCTGCCTTTGGCAAGTGGCAATCATAATGGGAATGTGATCTATATTGGCTCTTTTTCCAAGCTATTAGACCCTGCTTTACGTATTGGTTTTATGGTAGCTTCGAAAAATTTTATTGAACAATGTACGGCTTTCAGAAAAATAATAGACGTAGGTGGCGATGGCTATATGCAGAATGCTTTGGCTACATTGATAAAAGAAGGCGAACTTAAAAGACATCTGAAAAAGGCAAAGAAATGTTATCACGGACGCAGAGATTTTTTAGATGCGTTGATGAAAGAAAAATTAGGCAAGTACGTTTCTTATACGTTGCCGACAGGCGGAATGGCTATTTGGATCAAACTAAATCCTGACTATTCTATTGCTCGACTTGTTGCCAATACACAGTTTAAAATTATCAGGTGGAATGCGGAACAAAACGCATTTCGGTTTGGTTTTGCTTCGATGGATGAAAAAGAACTGACACAGGCTGTTGAGGCTCTAAAAATGGGGTTAGAGAAAGAATAAAAATTTACTTAATATACTATCCAACTCCTCTGAAATGGAGGGCTTACAATCTCCTCCCTTTCTTCTTTTTCTTCATCCGATTAGCAAACTGTTCTTCTTCGTAATCCACTCTTTGTGCATCGGGTAACAGGCTGAACAATCCCAAATCGGAACTATGCGAATGTTCCTGTGGAATAAACTCAAAAAGGTTTTTCGTTGGCGAATTGTCCAATGTATTTGTATTGGAAACAGGTCTGTTCTGTAATTTAAATTCGGGTTTGTTTCCGTTGTTCCACCAATCGTTGAATACGTTTGCCGACAAGTTTCTGTCTAATTGTGAACCGTTCCAAACGCTTCGGCTTTCGTGGTCGATAAAAGTTATACCGTAAATCCGTCCGTTGTCGTTCCTGCGGACAACCGTATTGATGCCTTGCTCGGTCAATTGCTTTCTAAAATCTGTTTCGTTGTTTGTGGTGTGTATAGCAAGCTCCACCGTATTTTTCAGAACTGACTTTGCAGGATTGGTTTTCATTTTCTCTTTGGACTGCTCAAAGTGTTTTTGTAATTGTGCTACGCCTGCATCTTTTCCAAATAGCGAAGCTTTGAACGGATTGCTTGCCTTGTTTCCTTTTTCGTCCAATGCCACATAGACCAATCCGTTTACGGTCTGACCGTTTCGCTCGCCTTTGACTTCTTCCGCGGTGATATTGAATAGCGATAATAAAGCATTATAGCTTCCCATAGTCGGAAAGCTGTAATACTTTGGCAAATGACGGACTACCGAAGCAATTTGGCTCTTTATATCGCCACGCTGATAATCAATAGGTTTGAAAACTTTATTGCCCTGTTTCTGCTCCTGTTCGGTGGCTTTTTGCAGATTGTATTTCTGTTCCAAATCCCGACAGATTGCCATTGAACGTGGGTGGTCATAATCATCGGGGATTTTCTTACCGTCAATGCCCACGCAGGTCGAAACAATGTGTATATGCGTTCGGTCAATGTCCGTATGCTTGAAAACAATATAAGGCTGATTGCCGTACCCCATACGTTCCATATACTCCTGTGCCATTTCCGTAAACTGTTCATCGCTTACCTTGTCTTTTGGGTCTGGGTTCAGCGATATATGCCTTACCATCTTTTCTGTTTTGATATTTGCCGACAGATATGGTTCAAAGCACTTGTTAAAATACGCTACAGAATACCTGCCGTCCATTGTATCGGGTATCTTGTTCAGCAACAAAACTGCTCCATTTTCTTTGTCCACTTTTTGCTGATTGTACAAAATCGCTCCGTACATATTGCTTCCCTTTCCAATTTTTGCAATCATAACTTCACTCTTTGTTCAGGTATTTCTTTTCAAATTCATTGGTAAGAATTAAAACCTTTAGCAACAATTCTTTCATTTCTGCTGTCTGTTTTTCCAATTTATAGAGGTATGCCGATGCTTTTTTATCCGAAAAATTTGCGTTCAACAGCTTTACAATCTGATTGTAATTGGTTGCTATTCCCCGAAACTGACCGAAAAATTTGGTCAATCCTGTGTGGTATTCAACTGCATTCATGTCAATTTTTACGGTCTTTATCAGGGAATATTTTCATCCACTCTTAAAAGGGGAAATCTACCTGTCAGGCGAACAGATTTGCGAAATGCTACACATCAGCAAACGAACATTACAACAGTACAGGGATGACAAACTGATACCTTTTATCAAGCTCGAACGGAAAATCCTTTTCCGTGAAAGCGACATTATCAAGGTGTTGGAAGATAACTATCAGCATTAGCCGAATAAATGAATGCTTTGAAACCGTAACCGTATCGGTAAATTAAAGAAACAGCCCACTGCTTAAAGCGGTGGGCTGTGATATTTATATTCTACTTAATCTCAAACTCTCCGTAAACATTATGAGTTTCCTTTGTCGTTTGATAGTCGGAATTCAGATAATATTTGACAATTCTGTATTTGCCTGCCTTATAATTGATTTGGTCTTTATATAATTTCTTGTCAAAATCTTCACTTTCGGCTGGTTTTAGTCGCCAGCCAAGGTCTTCGAAAACTATGTCCTTTGGTGATACTTCTTTCCAGACGTTGTTCTGATAATTTTCAATCTGATAATGTACCCCCGTTGTGATCGTATCATTGGTATTGTTGGATATTGTAACTTTTAAAATATCAGGGATTTCAGAAAGTTTAAAAATCTTTGGCTCAATCGATAATGATACGGTTTTATCCACTACATCGTTTACTTGTTCTTTAGTGGTCGATTGCTCTTCTTTCTTTTTATTTTGGTTACAACTCAATAATAGTGTTGACGAAATTATAAGTAGAATAAGTGTTTTCATTCTGTTTTTTTACCATTGTTTCCACCAATAGTAAAAATACAAAAAAAGCCAATGTAAATAACATTGACTTTCCTTAACTACTTTAATTGGTTTCAGAGTTGCGAAACAAAAGAGCGTTCCAAACTCTTAAATTTGTGCGATACCTTTTGCATATCCTTACCAACTTTCTCGTTAAGTATCTTGGCGTAAATCTGTGTAGTGGCAATATTCTTATGCCCTAACATTTTGCTCAAACTCTCCAATGGAACGCCCTCGCTTAAAAATAGGGTGGCAAATGTATGGCGTGCCAAATGAAAGGTTACTTTCTTTTCTTTCAGGCAGTCGATTTGTTCGGATATTGCACTTAATCTATCGTTGCAGTAGCTGTTAGACGGAACAGGAAAAACCTTGCCGTCCTTTGAAAATCCTGCATATTTCTCAATAATCATTTTTGGAATATCCAACAGCATCACGTTTGACGATGTAGCCGTTTTCTTTCTGCGTACGATTATCCATTGGTTGCCATCAAAAAAGTCTTGAATATTACTGTTTCTAAGTCCTTTCATATCCGAATAGGAAAGACCTGTAAAGCAACTAAAAACAAAAAGGTCTTTAACCAATTCATCAATCTTCTTTTCACAGTTGAATTTTACAAGTTCTTCCAACTCGTTCCGAATCAGATAGCCTCTATCCTTGTCCTTTTTGGTGTTCTTGTACTCGCTGAACGGATGAAAGGCGAGGTGCTTTCTGTTCATTGCCAATCGGCACACGGTTGTAAAGCCAATCATATAGAGCCAAATCGTATTATGCACTAAACCTTTGTCGTTACGCAAGTAATAATCAAACTCCTGTACAAACTCACAATTCAGGTCGGTAAAAGATACGTCAGAATATCCATATTTTATCTTTGCAAAATTCCGCAGGTGTTTTAAAAGTGTTTTGTATTTACCATGTGAACCTTTTACCCGTAGTCCGCTGTTTACCTTTTTTTCATAGTCGGACAGGAACTGTTCATAGAATTTGAAAAAGGTAAGCTCTCCGCTTTCCATACCAAGAAAAGCATTTTTAAGTTTAGCACTGTTTACAGCCCCCTCGTTTTTCAGGATTTTGGAATAACATTCCTCGATACCCAAACGAATTTTGTCAAGTTTGCTGTTTGTGTCCTGGGCTTCTCGGCTTTTACCTAAAACCCTGCCGTACTTCAAATCCCAATTTGTTGCGCAAATATCCAGCTTGGTACTGAATGCAGACTGTTTACCGTTTACGGTAACCCTGCACATAACCGTAACTTTTCCGTTCTTCTTCGGGGCGTTCTTTTTAAGGTAGAAAAGCACCTTAAATGTTGATTTTTTTGTCGTTTCCATACTCACAATTCTTAATGATAAAATTAAACTTATGTGAGCCACGGAACAATATGAAAAATTGCGCAAAAAGCTGAAATACAGTATTTTGAATCGATTGTTTCCGATGTTTAAAAGTAACGTTTTAGTAACCTTACTTTTGCCAATCGTTGCTTTTTCCTGCTTTTTACCACATTACCAAAAAATCATAAAACGGCTGTAAAGCCTTTATTTACAACCGTTTTTCCTGTTTTCAATCTTTGATGTATATTTACTGAAAATTTATTTTATAGAAAAAGGGCTTGTCAAATTATTTTTTGACAATGGTGACAAAGATTTTATCATGACCTTTTTTGCAGAGAATGCTTTTTTTGCAGAATTAAGCGGCTTTCTCACCAGCCAGCCTTCAAAGTATATGATTGTAGCGGTAGAACAGACAGAGGTTCTCCGCATACATAAGGATATCATTGAGAAACTGTGTAAAAAATACCACAGTGCAGAAACACTGTTCAGTAAATTATATTCCAAAGCTCCGGTGAATATGATGGGAAGAATCAGTGAAATGCTAGAGGACGACGGCAAAAAGCGGTATCACAATTTTCTCAGACAGAGACCTGATCTTATTCAGCGCATCAGTCTTGGAGATATGGCAGATTATATTGGCATTACCCAGGTTTCTTTAAGCAGGATCAGAGCGCAGAAATAGATAACAATATTTGAAAATCTATTGTTTTCTGTCTGCCTTTATTCTGATCACGTCCCTATCCTCTTTTTTTATTACATTATTTATCATTTGTAAAAAAATTCCGAAAATTTCCGTTCTACATTTGTCACATCATTAATCAAAAAACAAATAGTATGTCACAAAGAATCAACGCATTTGCAATGGGAAACAAAGCGATAAATGCACTTCACAACATGGGATTTCAGGTACAAAACTCATCATTAGACAATACGTTTTTAGAACTCCTTTATTTCAGGGTATCTCAAATGAACGGATGTGCTTTTTGCCTGGATATGCATTCCAAAGAATTAAGAGCAAAGGGTGAAACCGAACAGAGAATATTTCTGGTAAGTGCCTGGAGAGAATGTTCATTTTATACAGAAAAAGAGAAAGCAGGACTACTATGGGCTGAGTCTTTAACAGCTTTACAGGGTAAAGAAGTTCCTGATGAGGTATATTCACAAGTAAGTCATTATTTTTCTGAAACGGAAATAGTGGATTTAACAATGGCCGTCATCGCTATCAATAGTTACAATAGAATCAATATTGCTTTTGGTGCAGAGGTGGGCACTTATCAGGTTCCTGAAAAAGCCCATTGAAAAATGGGTATTGAATAAAAAAACTCAGCTGTCCGGCTGAGTTTTTTGATTTAGTTTTCTTTATAAGTATTCACCAGTTTATCCAGGTTTAAACTCCGTGCTGAAGCATCAAAAATCTCACGATAGGTACCATCTTTACTATAAAGTTCATCATGAGTCCCGTTTTCGACCACCCTGCCCTTTTTCATCACATAAATGGTATCTGAATCTAAAATCTGGGATAAAGAATGCGAAATAATAATCACCGTTCTACCTTCTTTTATGGCATCTAAGGAATTCTTGATCTGCTCTGTGGCTATTGCATCCAAACTTGCTGTAGGCTCATCCAGAAAAATGATAGGCGGATTTTTAAGAAATAATCGGGCAATAGCAATTCTCTGCTGCTGTCCTCCTGAAAGCTGAGTGGCATCATGATTATACTGGTCAGGAAGATCCATAATCTGCTCATGCAGGTAAGCCTTTTTTGCGGCTTCCTGAATTTCTTTAAGATCAGCATTCATATCTCCATAGCGGATATTGTCTTCAATACTTCCCTGGAAGATATGATTTTTCTGAAGAACTAATCCGAGATCACTTCTCAGAAAAGTATTATCAAATTCATTAAGGTTGATATCATCTAACAGGATTTCCCCGGAATCCGGGAGGTAAAATTTACACAAAAGATTAATCACCGTAGATTTTCCAGCTCCACTTAACCCAACCAAAGCGGTTGTTTTTCCATTCTCAATTTTCATGGATACATTATGCAAAGCTTTTGTTCCGTTGGGATAGGTAAAATCAACATTTTTCAATTCAAAAACGCCCTTGATCTGTTTTTCTACAAAAGTTCCGTTGGGTTCGGCTTCATGATCTGCATTAAGAATATCAAAATATCCTTCGGCATAGATCATGGCGTCATTCATATCATCATAAATCCTGTGCAGTTGACGGATAGGTGCTGAAACATTATTAAAAAGCATAATATG
Source organism: Chryseobacterium sp. KMC2 (assembly GCF_016756935.1). NCBI lineage: Bacteria > Pseudomonadati > Bacteroidota > Flavobacteriia > Flavobacteriales > Weeksellaceae > Chryseobacterium > Chryseobacterium sp. KMC2. Next base: position 51,940 of record NZ_JAESIT010000005.1, on the reverse strand, counting down.
AAGCATAATAGCCCCGATAGTCATCTGCTGATCCAGCACAAGATAAACCGTTAAAAGAATAATAAGAACGACTCCGAACTGTTCAATAAAGGTTTTCAACCCATCATAAATAAAGTTGATCTTTCTGGTAAACATTTGGCTTTCCATGAGCTGCATCTGCAGATCATACTGCTTTTTACCTTCAAATTTTTCACGGACAAAACTTTTGATCACCATAATGGAATTAATCAGATTCAAAAGTCCTGAAGTTTTCTTTTCTCTCTGGTTTCTGAGCTGGCGACGCACTCCACCCAGCTTTTTCGCCTGTAGGGAGCTTATATAAAAATAAATGGGAACAATGATCGTAGAAACCATTCCCACATAGACATTCTGCATGTACATTATAATCAAAGCGATAATCGCATTGGAAAAAAGCGGTAGAATATCTATGAAAAAATTCTGGACCAGCTTTGTTAAACTTTCAATACCGCGGTCAATTCTGATCTGTAATTTTCCCGAATCATGGTTTTCATCATTAAAATAAGCAACTTTATAGGTCAAAATTTTATCTATAGCTGACTGGGCGAGAACAGAACTTACATTAATTCTGATCTTTTCTCCGTAAAACTTCTGTCCGAAATTGATAAAAATATTCAACAATTCCTTTCCCAACAAAATAATGGAGATAATGATCAGGATATGGATACCTTCTGTCATGGGATGTGGAAGATGGGTAAGCTTGGTCACCTCATCCACCGTATATTTCAGTACGATTGGGTTGACCTGTGCTGCCAGAGCTCCCAAAAAAGTAAGAAACAATGTGCCATAAATCATGGGACGGTAAGGCCTGATAAATGGAACCAGCTGTTTATAGATCCCGAATAAAGTAACTGTTCTGTTAAAAGGTTTTGCCATAGGAATTATTTAAACTGAAAAACGTACCGTTTCAAGAGAAAAGGTACGTTTTATTATGATTTACAGCAAATAATTCTTTGTTATTCTAAGATTTATCTGATTTCTAAAAATTGTTTAAGATTGGGATCAGATGCAGGTATTTCATTGATTTCAACATTTTTATCGGAAATCAATGCCAGCCAATAGCCTTCAGCATTTTTAAATACATAATAAGTAGATGAAACAGGATTTCCTACTGCACACATCGGCCATGAGCCCTCATATGCAGCAAGAAGTTCTATATTTTTGCTCTTAATGATTCTGTGGTTTTTTGTATAAATATAATCTTTATCCGCCAGGAAGGCATTAAATACCCTTACAGAACCTGGATCTATTCCTTTGAGAGTAGTTAATCCTGTATTATAAGAATAAAAATACACGTTGTTTTTATCTTTATAATAGGTATCTTTAATATTTTCAAATGTTTCTGCATCTGCAGAAGTTTTTTTATCATTCCAGTAAACATTATTACCCACTTTTCCCAATAGAAAATCGTAATTGGTTCTGAACTGAACGGAACCATTAATTTTTATCAGATCTTTATTCTTGTTTTTCAGAATATCAATATGTTCCTGAGTCACATGATTAAAAACACTGGCATTATTATGATCTGAATATGCCTGTTCTTTATAAAAAATATATCCCGGAATTTCGATAATATCTTTACGGTCTACTGCACCTGAATAATTGAAAGGAATCTTTTTATATAAAACCTCATTGGTCTTAGCATCATAGGAACTGATGTATATCCCATTTTTATCATAGCACAGTGCCTGATCAGCGATAACTCCAAAACTTGGGGCGTCAAATTTTGGCTTGTCTAATAAAGTTTCTGCTAAAAAAACTTTTTTACCATCCGTGATAAATGTATAGACATAATCTGTGTTCCATATTTTCAATTTTCCGGCATCTGCTATATCAATGGGTAATATTTGATCCTGATAATAAACATGGTTCTTATCTCTAAAATAGAATTTATCCAGTAAAACAAATGTATTAGGATCTGCATCAGGCACTATATTGCTGTCACTGTAAACATGATTTTTATCTTTAGCAAAATGTTCATTTACAGAAACAAACGAAGCAGCATCTGCACCCCTTACAATAGAAGAACCATGATAGGCCCGGTTTTTATCTTTGGCATAATCTCCATGCAGTTTAATAAAGGAATCAGCATCACTTCCGGGAAGAATATTTTCCCTATTAAGGACGTGATTTTTTGCTTTCTGTAAATACGGAGTAAGATAAGTTACAGGAGTTCCTTCAAAAAATACTTTTTCACCCCTGTCATAAAATCCATTTTTGTCATAACACAATTCCCAGTCAAGAAAAACAATAGTACTGACATCTATATCTTTGACCAGTTTATCATAGTAATACACCTGATCCTTGTATTGATAGTATTGGTAACTGGAATAATTTCCTTTTGAATCTTTCAGCGGAATAAACTCTGAAGCAGTAAAGTCAGTAAGCTCGGTAAGGTTTTTATAAATCTTAGTTTTGGTCTTCCAGAGATGGCCATTACCAGTGGTCCCTATATATTTAAAACCTAATGTATCTGTTTTTACAAAATTTCCTTCTACAAAAATTCCATCTTTATTTCTGGCCATTTCGTCATAAACTTTATGTACAGAAAAGGATTTCGTATCTGCGCTCGTTACGTTTCTTATCCCTTCATTTCCCTGAAAGACAATATAATCTTTATTAATAAGATAAACATTAGCTTCCAGATTGGGTGCATCGTAAACAGATAAAACAGGATTCACCACTGGCTTCTTAATAGAAACTATGGTTTGGGCATTTGTTTTTATTGAAAAGATAAGAGGAAATATGAAAATAAGAAACTTCATAGACTTTACGAATATTATTTTCCTCAATATTAATCATTACTATATTTAAACTGATCACTGTTATCAGCTATTTTTCAGCCAGTTTCAACAAAACTCTCCCACACTCCGCACCAATCCCCAAAATCTCTTTGATCAGGAATATCCCAGAGGATTATCGTTGAAAATTCATATTTTTTTTAATCTGTTAGAATACCATATTCATGATCCGGAAAGACTTTGCTTCCAATTTTTATATTTTCAACAAAATCCCCGATTTTATCCCTCATACATATACGTTGTCAGATAGTGAAGTTCTGATTGACTTGCCTCTTTAGATGCTGCTTCTGCCTGTTCTAAGGAATATTGGCTGTTGATTTCTTTTTTCTGGAAAACAAATGAGTTATTTGCATTTTTATCCACCACTTCATTAAAGATATGTTCAATCTCAGAATTGGCCAATGAAGCAAAGCTGATATCTTCAAAACCATACATCAGTCTAAGGTCATCAAACTGTTTAAAGTTTTCATCTACAAATCCCTGGAAATGGTTTTTTGAATCAAAATTTCCTGCCCAGATATTGTAGGCATATTTTTTCTTTTTTGGTTTGTCTAAAATACTCTGATAAACGAAGTTTTCTCCAAGATATGCTTCTCTTACCTGCGGATCATTGGCAAGATCTTCAGGAAGTCCTTCCTTAAGAATTTTACCTTCAAACATGATATAAGTTTTGTTGGTAATAGCCAGCGTTTGCTGTACGTTGTGGTCGGTAATTAAAATTCCGATATTTTTATCAACTAAGCTTCTTACAATTTTCTGAATATCTTCTACCGCAATCGGGTCAACCCCGGCGAAAGGCTCATCCAAAAGAATGAAATTCGGGCTGGTAGCAAGACAACGGGCAATTTCCGTTCTACGTCTTTCTCCTCCGGAAAGAAGGTCCCCTCTGTTTTTACGAACGTGTTGTAAAGAAAATTCTTCGATCAGCTCATCACATTTGATGTGCTGTTCACGTTTTGAAAGTTTGGTCAGCTGCAGTACTCCCATAATGTTTTCTTCCACGGAAAGTTTTCTGAAAACGGAAGCTTCCTGAGCCAGATATCCGATTCCTTTCTGAGCTCTGCGGTACATCGCATCAGTGGTGATTTCCTGTTTATCAAGAAAAATCTTTCCTGAAGTAGGCTTAACCAACCCTACAATCATATAAAACGAAGTGGTTTTTCCTGCTCCGTTCGGACCCAGCAAACCAACAATTTCTCCCTGTTGAACCTGTACAGAAACGCCTTTTACAACTTTTTTAGGACCGTATTCTTTGATTAAGTTTTCTCCTCGTAAAATCATAGGGCAAATATATCAAAAATATAAACTCCCTTTATAGCAATATAAACTTATTTACTTTCATAGCATTGTAACTTTTTATAACTTCAAACTACTTATATTGAAAAAAATCAATCGTTTAAAAACATTAGGAAATGGAAAATTACGGCTATACAAAAACAGAAAATACACAAAATCAGCAGAACAATATTCCCTATCGTTCGGAAAAGAAACTTCCAGCGGCCATATTAGGTATTCTGGTAGGGTGGCTGGCTCTCAATAAATTTTACCTGGGTTATACCAAAGAAGGTGTTATTCAGCTTGTCCTGAATATTGTTACCTTAGGAGCTGCTTCTATTATCCCGTTTATAGAAGGTATCCTATACTTGTTTATGAGTGATAAACAGTTTGATGATACTTATGTGTATGGAAAAAAAGGCTGGTTATAATATGATCATAAAAAAACACCTCTAGTTGAGGTGTTTTTTTATAGTATCTTTTTCTTATTTATTCAGAATCATTGCTGCCTCCTTCGCAAAATAAGTAAAGATCATATCTGCTCCGGCTCTTTTAAAACAGGTAAGACTTTCAATAATAGTTTTATCATTATCCAGCCAGCCATTTTGAACGGCTGCTTTTACCATAGCATATTCTCCACTTACGTTATAAACTGCTATCGGCAGATCTATAGCTTCACGTACTTTAGAAACAATATCAAGATAAGGAAGTCCCGGTTTGATCATGATAACATCAGCTCCTTCATCAATATCTTTATAGACTTCATTCAATGCTTCACGGGAATTATGAAAATCCATCTGATATGTTTTTTTGTCTTTCGGAATTTCCATATCATCTTTCGGTGCACTATCTAAGGCACTTCTGAAAGGTCCATAGAAAGAGCTTGCATATTTTGCAGCATAGCTTACAATTCCTACATCTGTAAATCCACTTTCTTCCAATGCTTCACGGATGACCAATACTCTGCCATCCATCATATCACTTGGTGCCACTAAGTCTGCCCCTGCTTCAGCATGAGACACAGACATTCTGGCTAATGCATCATTGGTAGCATCATTTAAAACCTTCCCGTTTTCAATGATTCCGTCATGACCATAGATTGAATAAGGATCTAACGCTACATCAGGCATAACCACCATTCCCGGAACGGCATCTTTAATCGCCTTAATGGTATTCTGCATCAATCCGTCTTTATTCCATGCTTCTTTTCCGGTATTGTCTTTCAGGTTTTCTGACACTTTCATGTACAGATTGACAGCTTTTACTCCCAAAGAAAATAATTCCTTACATTCTTTTACGGTCAGATCTATACTCCGCCTAAATATCCCCGGCATCGACGGGATCGCCTCCTGCTTGTTTTCGCCCTCCATTACGAAGATTGGCATTACAAAATCATCAGTTGTAAGCACATTTTCTCTTACCAAACTTCTGATAGATTCATTAACTCTAAGTCTTCTATTTCTTGAATGTATCATTTTGGAATACTTTTTGAATAAGTTTCTACAAATTTACTACAAGTTCAATAAAAAACTATTGTACAAGATTGTAGAATTTGTTACATTTGTTATATATATTCGAGAAAATATAAATTTGATGAAAAAACTTTTACTTTTAATTTTATTTGTAGGCACTTTTGTTGGATTTTCCAACAATTTACAAGCTCAGCTTAAAGAGCCGAGTTCCATCTCACAAAAAGCTGATGATGGAGTAATGATTGCCTATCCAAATCCTGCAAAGGATTACCTTATCATAAAGGCAAAGGATTCTTCTTTAAGAATCAAAAGTGTGACTTTTTATTCTATTTTGGGTATGCAGGTTGCCAGCTATACTGTCAATATGAATTCCGGAGAAATCAATATTGAAAAATTGAAACCCGGAAAATATCTGATCCGTTATATCTTAAGTGACAACACGCAAAAAGTTACTCAAATCGTAAAACAATAAATTAGAATCCTGATAATCATCAGGATTTTTTCTTTTACATCAATTCTGTTTAATATTTCCGTAACTTTCAGCACTTTTTTATACTAATTGTAAAAGAACAATTTAATGTTAAAAGCTGAACATATTAAAAAGACCTATAATGCAGGAAAAAAGGTCGCACTGGATGATTTTAGCATCCACGTTCCACAAGGCAGCATTTATGGGCTTCTAGGCCCCAACGGAGCTGGAAAAACATCTTTTATCCGTATCATCAACCAAATTACCCAGGCAGATTCAGGAGATATCTTCATCAATGGAGAAAAACTGAACCCCAATCATATCAGGGATATTGGGTATATGCCCGAAGAAAGAGGCTTATATAAAAATATGAGCGTGGGTGATCAGATTCTTTATTTTGCCGAACTGAAGGGAATGAGCAAAAATGACGCCTTACAGGAAGCAAAAAAGTGGTTTGAAAAACTCAATATTGACCAGTGGTGGAAAAAAAAGCTTTCTGAGCTCTCCAAAGGGATGGCCCAAAAGATTCAGTTTGTAGTCACTGTTTTACACAGGCCCCACCTTTTGATTCTCGATGAGCCTTTCTCCGGTTTTGACCCTGTGAATGCGAACTTGATCAAGGACCAGATCATTGATCTCAAAAATAATGGAACCACCATTATTCTTTCTACCCACAGAATGGAAAGTGTAGAGGAAATGTGTGATTATGTAGCACTGATCAACAATTCCAAGAAGATTATTGACGGAAAGGTTTTTGATGTAAGAGAAAAGTTTAAGAAAAATATTTTTGGTGTTACGCTTTCCGAAGTTAGCAATGACCAATTTGAAAACTTCAAAAACAGATATGAGATTTTCAATCTTTCTAACGAGAACAATCTTGTCTCATTCGATCTGAAGAATGAAACCGGTCAAAATAATATTCTTCTTGACCTTGTCAACGTAGGCCAGGTAAGATCATTCGACGAAAGAATTCCTAGTATGAATGAAGTGTTTATTAATGCAGTAAGTAACCATTCTTAATTTTATGAATAATATTTTTTTAATTACAAAGAGAGAGTTTCTTACTCAGGTTAAGAAAAAGTCTTTTATCATATTGACCTTATTGGCTCCTATCCTTATTATTGCTTTTGGAGCAGTAATCGGGCTGATGTTTAAAGCTAATGAGTCTCACAGTGTCATCGAGGTAGTAGATAAAAGCGGATTGTTCAGAGATCAGTTCAAGTCTAATGATAAACTGGATTATCAATTTATTTCTGCAGCAGACGAAAAGGCAAAAGTTAATAATTTAAAAGACAATGAGTCTCTGGATGGTATTTTGATTTTACCGGAGCTTAAGAATCAGAATTATGATGAGCTGGAAAGCGGCAGCCGATTAATAGTGAACAGCAAAATAGGTCTTGATACGAAACAGAAGATCGTATCTGATATTTCCAATGTTATTAAAAAGGAAAAGATCAAGCAGTTAGGCATTCAGGAAGTTCAGCTAGATGATCTTGACAAAAGCTTCACTCTGAAAACCATTAATGTATCTAATGACAATAAAGAGGATTCTGATCTTGCTTTCGGCGTGAAAACAGGGCTTAGTATGATTCTTATGTATGTAACATTTATGTTTATTATCATTTATGGGGTAAGGGTTATGCGAAGCGTGCTGGAGGAAAAAAACAACCGTGTCGTAGAAATTATCATTTCCTCTGTAAAACCTTTTGAGCTGATGATGGGGAAAATTTTAGGAGTGACATTGGTTGCCTTAACTCAATTTATCATCTGGATTACCATGTCTGTGATTGGTGCTTTGGTTTTAAATACCGGTTTTTCATCACTCCAGAAAAATATGCCCGGCGGAAATGAACAGGTGATGAATAAACTGGACATTGCCCAGCTTGCTACTCAGATTTCTCATAGCTTACTGGAAATGAACTTCCCATTGATTATTTTTGTATTTATTGTTTTCTTCCTTTTAGGCTATATTTTCTACAGTTCAATTTATGCTGCAATTGGCTCTGCCGTTGATAATGAAACCGAAACCCAGCAGTTTACTTTATTTGCTGTCTTACCATTGATGCTGGGGATGTACGGAAGTTTTTCATTAATGAATAATCCTGATGGTCCATTGGGCTTCTGGTTATCTATTATTCCGTTTACTTCACCTGTGGCAATGATTGCAAGAATACCATTTGGAGTTCCTGCATGGCAGATTGCATTATCTATTGCATTATTGCTGGGAACAACCATTTTCATGATATTCCTGGCAGGAAAAATTTACCGTGTAGGTATATTGATGTATGGCAATAAAGCGACTTTAAAAGAGCTTTGGAAATGGATCAGAGGATAGAGACTATCTTATATTTATAAAACAAAAATCCCGGAAATAAATTCCGGGATTTTTTTATGTTATGATGAATAACTTTTATTTGAATATGTAGCTTAAGGTAAGTGCTAAAACCTGTTCAGATTTTTTCTTGTCAGTACCTCCTTTTTCTTTTGCAAGACCAGGATAAGTATCTGAAAGACCTAAATCATATTTAACGGCTACTTCCAGCTGTCTCTTGAAGCTATAACCTACTCCTAGTCCTAGTCCCCAGTTAAAGCTTTTTGCTTTTCCGTTGACTGTTGGTCTTGCCGGGTCAATAACATCCGGATCGTAATAAGGTCTGTCTGCAGGAACATTTTTAACATTCTGGTTAAGCAAAAAGTTAAATCTTGGTCCTATCATTCCAAAGAATTCAGATGCAGATTCTGAAAAATACCCTTTAAAATAAAGAGGTACACTTAGATAGTTGTTGCCATATACAGCATCATAACCATCTTTTCCTTTTGCATCCTTATCTTTACCTGTTTCTCCTGCACCATAGTACAGAACTTCCGGCTGTATATAGAATTGGTTTGCCTTTCCAACCGGGATCAAAGCCAAAGCTCCACCTTGAAAAGTGTATCTAGGGCCAGAAGGGTTATGGGCATTGGCTACTCTGGAATAATTTAATCCCGCAGTAACACCAAATCTGGTATTTTTCCATTGAACTTGAGCAAAAGACAAAGCGGAGAGGGTAAGCGCTGAGGCTAATAAAAGTTTTTTCATATGTTTGGTTTAAGATTATCCTAAGATTTTTGCAACAGTTGCACCGATGTCAGCAGGAGAGTCAACAACGTTGATACCATTTTCTCTCATGATTTCCATTTTTGCCTGAGCTGTATCTTCTGCACCACCTACAATTGCACCAGCGTGTCCCATTGTTCTACCTTTTGGAGCAGTCTGTCCAGCGATAAATCCTACAACCGGCTTAGTAGATCCGCTTGCTTTATACCATCTTGCAGCTTCAGCTTCTAATCCACCACCGATTTCACCGATCATTACGACAGCTTCAGTTTCAGGATCATTGATGAATAATTCTAGTGCTTCTCTTGTAGTTGTTCCAATGATTGGGTCACCACCGATACCGATAGCTGTAGAAATTCCGTATCCAGCTCTTACCACTTGGTCAGCAGCTTCATAAGTAAGAGTACCTGATTTTGAAACGATACCTACCTTACCTTTTTTGAAAACGAAACCTGGCATAATACCAATTTTAGCTTCTTCAGAAGTAATGATTCCAGGGCAGTTTGGTCCGATTAATCTGCAGTCTCTGTCAGCAATGTAAGATTTTACTTTTACCATATCAGCTACAGGAATACCTTCAGTAATACATACAATAACCTTAATACCTGCTTCAGCAGCTTCCATAATAGCATCTGCTGCAAATGCTGGTGGTACGAAAATAATACTTACGTTTGCCCCTGCTTTTTCAACAGCGTCAGCTACTGTATTGAATACCGGCTTCCCTAAGTGCTCGCTACCTCCTTTTCCTGGAGTAACCCCACCTACTACGTTGGTTCCGTATTCAATCATCTGGCTAGCATGGAAAGTACCTTCGTTCCCTGTAAATCCTTGTACAATTACTTTAGAATCTTTGTTTACTAAAATTGACATTTTATTGTTGTTTTAATTTATTAATTTTCAGTTTATACGTCAGACAAAAATAACGATTATTTGTCGTTAAAAAAATTTTTAAATCTGATTTTATTCATCATATTTTTTCAGCACATTAATCAAATCTTCCTCCTTAAGTCTGTTATAATTAATGTTCTCAATAAGCGGTTCCAATTCTGGTTTATCAGCCATCAGAACCTTTAATCTTTTTCTATTATTCGTAAGGATGTTCAATACCTGTCTTACATTTCCTTTATACAAAATATCTGTACTTAAGGTAGATCCATCATAACCATGGCGCTGATAACTTCTAAACCATTTTATTTTATTCCCATTGTACAGCTCTTCTATGAGTGTTTTTGAAGATTCTGCCGGGAAATACACGAAAATTCTCGGTTTATTTTTGAGATCAGTGAACTCAATTTTTTTAATTTCAGAAGCAGGATACTTAACTTTCTTTCCATCTTCCAAAATCTTTATAGTCTTATCCGCAAGTGTTATTTCATCGATTTGATTTCCATCAAAAAGATTGGTTATAAACGGAATTTTAGCATTCAAAACTTGATCATTATTAAAAGTAATTTTAGAATCAATTTCTGATTTCTGCGCAAAACCTATGGTATAAATAAAAACAAGTAATCCAAATAATCTCTTCATCAAAGTCGTCTTAGTTTTACTTCTTTTTTCAGATATGTTTTGAAGTCTTCGGCAAACATCCCGATATAGGTTCCTTTTTCCAGGTCTCTGTTCACTCCGGTTTTTCCTAAAAGTACAGATCCGCTCTCAATTTTATTGCCTGAGGCGATACCCACCTGTCCCCATAATGTTACTTCATCTCCAATAACACAACATCCGGCAATACCCACCTGGGAAGCGATCAGACATTTTTTTCCGATAATGGTATCATGCCCTATCTGAATCTGATTATCCAAGACTGAGCCTTCTCCAATGATGGTAGAATCTGTAACACCTCTATCAATGGTACAGCCATTTCCGATCTCCACATTATTTTCGATCACCACATTTCCCACTGAAATTAAACGGTCAAAATTTCCATTTAATTTTCTGTAATAAAATGCATCACCTCCCAACACTGTATTGGACTGAATGATTACATGATCTCCTATTTCCGTTCTGTCGCCAATGACAACATTAGGGAAAATCAGTGTATTTTTACCAATTTTCACATTATTTCCAATGACTGCTGAAGGGTGAATTCTTGTACCCTCACCGATTTCTACATCATGAAGTTCTTCTGTGAAATTGTATATTCTTGTAAAATGAGTATTGATTGCATTAAAATCTCTGAAAGGATCATCAGAAACTAAAAGAGCTTTTCCTTCAGGACATTCTACCTCTTTATCGATCAAGATGATGGTAGCAGCAGACTGCAATGCTTTGTCATAATATTTTGGATGGTTCACAAAAACGATCTCACCCGGTTTCACCATATGAATCTCATTGGAACCCAATACTTCAAAATCTTCAGGACCAACAAATTTTGCTCCTATCAGATCTGCAATTGTTTTAAGCTTTTGTGGAGAATGGAATCTCATAACAATAGATTTTCTTATAAAACAAAATTCGGAATGCTAGTGCAAACCGAATTTATGTACATTGTATATATTATTTTACTCTTTCTAAGTAGCTACCGTCTTCAGTGCTCACTTTAATTCTGTCTCCCGGCTCAATAAATAAAGGAACCATTACTCTTGCTCCTGTTTCAACGATCGCGTTTTTAAGGGCATTTGTTGCAGTGTTTCCTTTTACACCCGGATCTGCTTCAATAACGTCCAGATAAACGGATTGTGGAAGCTCAGCAGAAAGTGGAGTTTCATCAGCCTCTTTCAGAATGATCGTTACTTCTTCACCAGCTTTCATAAACTGAGAGTTCTCGATCATTTCTTTGTTGATATATAATTGAGAGAAGTCATCATTATTCATGAAGTGGAATCCGTTCTCATCATCATACAGATACTGGAACTTTCTTGTGATTACCTTTACTTCATCAATTTTGTGTCCTGCAGAAAAAGTATTATCAAGTACTTTTCCATTGGTTACTGACTTCAGTTTTGTTCTCACGAAAGCAGGACCTTTTCCTGGCTTTACGTGCAAAAATTCAATTACTTTGAAAATGTCATTGCTAAATTCGATGCAAAGTCCTTTTCTGATATCGTTACTTGTTGCCATTAATTATATTATTCTTTTTATTTAGTTTTTATTGGGCTGTCCGGCAAATTACAAATTTACTTTTTAGCTTTATTTGTTAATTGCTCTCTTTGCTGGTTCCGTACCCTTTTACAATACCTCTTGGTGAGTTTTGGATAAACTGTAGGATTTCATCTCTTTCAGCAGTAGGAAGCATTTCTTTTTCAATATATGCCAGTGCCTGAGAAACATTCATCTTCATTTGGAAAATAGCTCTGTAAATTTTTTGAATTTCGAAGATCTTCTCATTAGAAAACCCTCTTCTTCTTAGACCTACGGAATTAATCCCTGCATAAGAGATAGGGTCTCTGGCTACTTTTACGTACGGAGGAATATCTTTTCTGATCAGTGATCCCCCTGAAATCATGGTATGTTTTCCGATCTTACCGAACTGTTGAACTGCTGAAAGACCTCCCATTACAGTAAAGTCTCCAATTTCAACATGCCCTGCAATACCGCATCCATTGGCAATAATCACATTATCTCCTATAATACAGTCATGAGCAACGTGGGAAGTAGCCATGATAAGGCAATTGCTGCCTACCTTTGTAAATCCAAGAGCTTTAGTTCCTCTGTTTATAGTCACACATTCTCTTAACGTTGTATTATCTCCAATAATTGTTTGTGTATCTTCCCCATCGAACTTCAAGTCCTGAGGGATTGCAGAAATTACAGTTCCGGGAAAGATTTTACAATCTTTTCCAATTCTTGCACCTTCCATGATGGTAACGTTAGGACCAATCCATGTTCCTTCTCCAATTTCTACGTCCCCCGCAATTGTAGTAAAAGGTTCTACAATTACATTTTTGCTGATTTTCGCACGTTTATCTACGGCTGCTAATTGATGAATCATTTAATCAACTTTATTTTTTGCAACTTGAGCCATAAGCTCTGCTTCTACTGCCACTGTATCTCCCACATATCCATACCCCTGCATGTGAACAATACCTCTTCTGATAGGTTCTATCAGTTCAATTTTGAAAATAATAGTATCTCCAGGAACTACTTTTCTTTTGAACTTTACTTTATCAATTTTAATAAAGTATGTAGAATAGTTTTCAGGATCCGGAACACTTGCCAGTACAAGAATACCTCCTGTCTGTGCTAAAGCTTCCACCTGAAGTACTCCCGGCATTACAGGTTCTTTAGGAAAATGGCCCACGAAGAAAGGTTCATTCATGGTTACATTTTTCAATCCTACTACGTGAGAGTCTGAAAGTTCAAGAACTTTATCAATTAATAAGAACGGAGGTCTGTGAGGCATAAGCTTCATAATTCCGTTGATATCAAATACCGGCTCTTTTGTAAGATCAAAGTCCGGAACGTTTTTCTTTTTCTGCAATTTCCACTGACGGTTTAGTTTTTTTGCAAATTGTGTATTTACAAAATGGCCAGGTTTGTTAGCTATAACCTTACCTTTTATTTTTACTCCAGCTAAAGCTAAATCACCAATTACATCCAGTAATTTGTGTCTAGCCGCTTCATTTGGATAGTTTAAGTTCAGATTGTCCAGAATACCGTTGGGTCTGATAGAAACATTATCTTTTCCAAAGGCTTTCTTTAATTTTTCTGTAGTTTCCGGTGTAAGATCTTTATCTACGTATACAATAGCATTAGAAATATCTCCTCCTTTGATCAACCCATGGTCTAAAAGCATCTCCAGCTCATGTAAGAAACTGAATGTTCTCGCTGAAGATATTTCGTCTTTAAACTCAGAAATATTTTTTAGCGTAGCATTTTGAGTTCCTAAAACTTTAGTCCCAAAATCTACCATTGTTGTTACTTCGTATGTATCTGAAGGAATAATTGTAATTTCCGAACCGGTAGCCGGATCGCTATAGGTAAGAACTTCTTTTACTACCAGATATTCTCTGGCAATGTTTTGTTCCACTACTCCAACACTTTCGATTGCTTCAACAAAATATTTTGAAGACCCATCTAAAATAGGAGGTTCAGAAGCATCCATTTCTAGCATTGCATTATCGATATCACAACCTACTAAGGCTGCTAAAAGATGTTCGCATGTAGTAATTTTTACCCCTAATTTTTCTAATGTAGTTCCTCTTTCTGTTGCTATAACATAATTTACATCTGCTTCTACCTGAGGATGTCCCTCTAAGTCTGTTCTTACAAATACAAAACCTGTGTTTTCTTTGGCAGGTTTAATGGTAAGTTTTACTTCTTTACCAGTGTGAAGACCAATTCCAGAAAGAGTAACCTCTTGCTGAAGTGTTTTTTGCATATCACTCATTAGTATGATCTTTTGAGTTATTCTCAAGATTATTTATTCTGCTTACTATTTCAGTGAAATTTCTGAAATGAACATAATTTCTCAGATAGTCATTATAGCTGATTGCCGGTGAACCATATAATGTTTCTTTATCATTAACACTAGAATTCACGCCACTTTGAGCCTGAATTTTCACCTGGTTTCCGATTTTGATGTGTCCTACAATTCCTACCTGACCTCCAATTTGATTCCAGTCACCAATTGTAGTAGAACCCGCAATACCGGCTTGTGCGGCAATTACATTATTCTGTCCTATTTTCACATTGTGAGCAATCTGAATCAGATTATCAATTTTTGTTCCTTTACCAATAATGGTAGAGCCTATTGTTGCCCTGTCAATACTACAGTTTGAACCGATTTCAACATCATCTTCAATGATAACATTTCCCAGCTGAGGAATCTTTTTGAATCCTTCAGCGGTTGGTTGAAAACCAAAACCGTCACCTCCTACTACTGTATTAGAATGAATCACACAGTTATCTCCAATAATGCAATAGTCATAAATTCTGGCACCACTGTCTATTTTACAGTTTTTACCAATTTTTACGCCTTTTCCAATATATACATGTGGATAAATCTGTGAGCCATCTCCGATTTTAGCTTTCTCCGACACATAAGTAAATGCACCGATATAGGCTTTATCTCCTATTACAGCTGTATCATGAATGGATGAACCATCCTCCACGCCTTCTTTTCTTCCTCTCATTTCCTGATATAAATTCATCAGAACCTGAAATGAAAGATAGGCATCTTTTACAACAATTAAGGTTGGATTGTAACTATCTTTGACTATAAGTTTCTCAGAAACAATGATAACGGAGCATTTGGAGGTATCCAAAAAATGAGAAAACCGATCTTGTGCTATAAAAGAAAGATGTCCTGATTCTCCATTTTCAATTGGAGAAACCCCTGTAATAAGCGCAGTTTCATCACCTATTATTTTACCGTCAATAAAACTTGCAATTTGCGAAGCTGTAAATTCCATATTCTGCAAAGATAAGAAATTCTAGAATTTGCAAACATTTTTTGGTTTCAGATCTTAAATTTTAATATTCCTTTAAGAATCTAACCTGGAAACATCTCGGGGAAACATAAGGATATGTCTTGTGGTCTTATTGACCATTAACCCCGATAAAAGCTGATCTTCTGACTCGTGAAGCCTTGTTTTTTTTCCATTTTTCTGTAATAGAAAAATGGGTTGCTTTTCTCTGTTGTAAGGAACAAGTTTTCTCTTGATTTCATGTACCAATTCTTTTCCGTTATCGATTCCGAAAAATTCATTGGTATTTTTTATTTTTTCTTCAATAATTTCCTGATCAAAAGACTGTGATGAAATGATTGTTTTGGGAAGGTTTCTCTGAATCACACATTTACACCAATATGACAACACAAAATCATCAGAATTCTGCCATTCTTTCATCGCCTGAATCACATCATTATCATCAAGCTGTGTAAATCTTTCTATATCTTCATCTGAAGCTGAGCTTTTTTCACGGTATAAAAAGTATTTCAGATTATCCGTTGCCGGAAGTTCAATCCCCTGAGAAATCAGATGTTTTGCCCGTTCCAAAATTTTCACCAAAAGAAATTCGGCTAAGGCTGAGGTTTTATGATAATATACCTGCCAGTACATAAACATTCTGGCTGTCAGAAAGTTTTCAATAGAATAAATTCCTTTGGCATCTATCACCAATTCTCCTTCTTCACAAACATTCATCATAGAAATAATCCTCTGGGTATTAATATTCCCCTCTGATACTCCCGTAAAAAAGCTATCTCTTTTCAGATAGTCCAGACGGTCAACATCCAGCTGAGAGGAAATCAGCTGATTAAAAAATTTTCTATGATATTTCCCCTGAAACATTTCAATAGCCATTGAAAGCTGTCCGTCAAACTCGTCATTAAGCTCGTTCATCAGCAGCAATGAAAGGTTTTCATGGTGCCAGTCGTCCATCAGCATACTTTCCAATGCATGAGAAAATGGACCATGACCAATATCATGCATCAAAATGGCCAGCATAGCTCCCTTTTCTTCTTCTTCAGAAATTTTAATGCCTTTCTGTTTTAAGGTTTCCAATGCTGTAAACATCAGGTGCATTGCTCCCAAAGCATGATGAAACCTGGTATGGGTTGCTCCCGGAAAAATCAGGTTCAGCAGACCCGTTTGTCCAATCCTCCTCAATCTTTGAAAATAAGGATGTTCAATGATATCAAATAAAATTTCGTGGGGTATTTTGATAAATCCGTGAACGGGATCGTTGATGATTTTAAGCTTATTCTGCATTGAAACGTCAATATTAGTAAACAAAGTTAGGGATTTTAAATTTTAGGTCTGATTAATTTACTATTAAAGATCTTATATATATGGGTACCTCCCTATTTTACGAACAGCTTTCAACTTCATGCCGGAAAATTTTAAGATTTTTAAAGGCCATTTTATTTTTAAAAAATCTTTTGTAACTGTAATATTAAAGATTTATCTTTGAATGAAAACACAATAGCCTTTAATGAGAAAGCTCTCACTTTTCCTTTTTGTATTTTTAAGTTTACACTTTTCCGCACAGGTTTTATCAGAAAACCAAAAACTGGAATCACTCTGCAGAGTTTGGGGATTTTTAAAATATTATCATCCCAATGTGGCAAAAGGGAAATTGGATTGGGATCAGCAACTTTTTCATAAGATCAATGACCTTGAAAAGATTCATGACAAAACAGAGCTCAACCTCTTATATTCTGAATGGATCGAAAGTCTTGGAAAAGTAGATGAATGTAAATCATGTCTAAAAGAGGATGACAAGGTTTATTTTCTGAATAATTTTGACCTGAAATGGATTGACAATCCCAATGTATTCACTGAACAAACAGCCCAGACCCTTCATTATATAGAAAATAACCGGAATACAGGAGACAACCATTATTTAGGAAAAGGGGGAAGGAAAATATATTTCAGAAATGAAAATTCTTATGGTTCAAAATTTACTTCCAAAGAAATCACATTATTGGAACTTTTCAGATACTGGAATTACGTGGAGTATTTTTTCCCTTATAAATATGAAACAGATCAAAAATGGGGTGATGTTTTGTCAGAAATGATTCCAACATTTCTTCATATAAATAATGATGAAAATTATCACCTGGCCTTAGCTGAACTTGTAACCAAAACAGATGACTCCCATGCATTTCTGTTTTCAACGCTGATCAGCCTTCATCAGTTCGGGAATAGAAAAATACCCGTAGAATATTCATATGCAGAAGGAAAACTGGTAATTACCAAAGTAAATACCACCCGATTCAATGAAAAAATACCTTTACGTATAGGAGATGTTATTTATGATATTAATGGTAAAACCATTCCCCAGATGGTTAATGATCTTGGAAAATTTATTCCCGCGTCCAATTCCTGGGGAAAAATAAGAAAAGTAAAAAACCTCCTCCTTTTTACTAACAGAGATTCAATCTCTGTAAAAGTTGAAAGAGATGGGCAAAATTTACCTATCACAGCAAAAACATATTTTGTAAAAGATCTCACCTATGAAACGACTGCCATTCCCCAAAAGTGGACATTTATAGATAATAAAAAAAGTATCGGCTACGTTAATATGGGGGTTATTGAAAGAGAAGATTTGGATGAGATGTACAGAAACTTAGAATCTGCCACCTCTATTATTTTTGATCTTAGAAATTATCCTAAGCAGACCATTATCCCTTTAAGCCGTATTTTACTTCCAAAATCGGCTGTTTATTATCAATTTAACTTTCCTGAAACCAATTATCCCGGCAAGTTTTACAGTAGAAAAAACAGTATCGGAAGAAAAAACAAAAAATATTACAAGGGGAATGTCGTTGTCTTGGTAGACGAAAATACCCAAAGCCAGGCAGAAACAACGACCATGATGTTTAAGCAGCATCCTAATGCTAAAATAATCGGGAGCAATACTTCAGGAGCTAACGGAGATATTATCAGATTTAAGATTGCGGACCTCGACACCTGCTTTACAGGGCTTGGAGCATATTATCCCGATGGCAGGGAGACCCAAAGAATCGGTATCATTCCCGATATTATAGTAAAACCTAGTGTAGAGGGTATAAAAAATGGAATTGATGAGGTATTGCAAAGGGCTTTACGTTATATAGAAACCAAAGAATAAATGAAATGAAAACAGAGAAGTTTGGCCATTGTTTTCATTTAACTAATATTTAACTTTTAATCTGCTCATTTTGTGAGATTTTAAACGGATTTGGTCAACATTTTGATAGAATAATCATGTAAAAAATAAATTATGTCAGAAAAGATATTATGGATAGATGATGAAATAGATTTACTTAAACCTCATATCGTATTTTTAGAAAAAAAGGGCTACCAGGTAACCCCCGTTAATAATGTGAACGAGGCATTGGAGCTTATGGATTCAGAGAAATTTGCATTAACATTAATTGATGAAAATATGCCCGGTATTTCCGGATTGGAAGCCATTCCTATGATCAAGGAAAAAGATAATTCCCTGAAAATTGTTATGGTGACTAAAAGTGAAGAAGAACACATCATGGAAGAGGCTATCGGGTCTCAAATTGCCGATTACATTTTAAAGCCTGTAAATCCTAACCAGATTTTGCTTTCATTGAAGAAGAATCTTCAGGAGGATAATCTGGTGGAACAGAAAACAATTCTGCAGTACCAACAAGAGTTCAGAAACCTTTCTATGGAACTTTCTTATTTGAGAACGTATCAGGAATGGGCAGAGTACTATAAAAAGATCCTTAGCTGGGAGATTAAATTTGATAAAGTAGCGGATAATGAATTTGCTGATCTTTTGCAGTCGCAAAAAGAAGAGGCTAATATTCAGTTTGCAAAATTTATTGAAAAAAATTATGAAGACTGGCTTGTTGACTCGGATAAACCTCTGATGAGCCATACTCTTTTCAAGGAAAAGGTAAAACCGGAAGTAGAAAAAGAGAAAGTACTTCTTCTGATGGTTGATAATCTTCGTTACGACCAATGGAAAGTTGTAGAACCGTTATTTACAAAATACTACAATAAAATTTCCGAAGATTACTATTACAGTATTCTACCAACCGCCACACAGTATGCAAGAAATTCTTTTTTTGCGGGTCTGATGCCGTCAGAAATTGAAAAACGTTTCCCGGACAAGTGGTTCAATGACAATGAAGAAGGTAATAAGAATGAGTTTGAGCGTGATTTCCTTGAAGACCAGATGAAAAGAATCGGACTTGGTTCTAAGTCTATGAAATATCTTAAAGTATTGAATGCAGATTTTGAAAGAAAAATCTATGATGATTTCAACCAGCATAAAAACAATGACCTGCTAGTTATTGTTTATAACTTTATTGATATCCTTTCGCATGCCAAAACAGACAACCACATTGTAGATCAGCTTATCCGTGACGATAAAACTTTCCGTTCTCTGACTTTCAACTGGTTTGAAAACTCTTCACTCCTGAAGATCATTAAGGCAGCAGCAGAAAGCGGATATAAATTGGTTATTACCACCGATCACGGAACAGTATATGTAAAAAAACCAAGCAAGGTTGTTGGCGACAGAGAGACCTCAACTAATATCCGTTATAAAACAGGAAAGAGCTTAACGTATGACAGCAGTGATGTATGGGCAATTACTAACCCCGAAAAGCTTTTCTTACCAAAAGGAAACCTGAGTTCAAAGTATATTTTTGCCAAAAACAATATATTCCTTGCTTATCCTAAAAATTACAACCATTTTGTAAATTACTATAAAGAGACCTACCAGCATGGAGGAATTTCACTTGAAGAGTGTATTATTCCAATTTGCGTATTAGAGCCAAAGTAATATTTCATTTTGAAATTAAAAGCGGAAAAAATCAATTGATTTTTTCCGCTTTTAATTTCAAAATATAGCCTCATCAGAAATAGAAAACTATTCTATTAATCACAAAAATAAACTAATGTTATTATCTGTACGCCACGAATACAGGTAAATAATATAAGTCAATGAACATCTATATTGTTTTATTAATCAATATTTTATAAGTTTGTTTGATAAAAGCATTATATGAAAAAAAATATTTTTGTCATAGCCACACTTACGGCTTTATTTTTAGCCTCTTGTACAAAAAAAGAAACAAAACCAGAATCAGCTGCTGTTGATAGTACAGCTGTGATTAATTCATCTTCAGCTCAAGCAGCTACCGGTACTGATGAAATCATAAAAAGTACAATGGTAGATGCAAAAGGAAAAAAACTGGAGGCAAGTTTTAATAATAACAAAGAAACGGCGACTGTAGTTTTCGATGGTGAAACGATTGAATTAAAAGCCCAGGCTGCAGGATCTGGAATCTGGTATAAGAATGACCATTATGAACTTCGAGGAAAAGGCTCTGAAAATGAACTTTCAAAAGATGGAAAAGTAATTTTCAAGGGCATCAAATAAAAAATAATTAAAATTCAATTTTTAGTTAAATCGGTTTTTCCACCAAGAAAAACCGATTTTTTTTGTTGGTATCATTTCAAAAAATCAAAATCCCTTAATAAACTCCACCCTTTATAGGTTAACGAAATCAGTCAAAGTTTTTTATAGTCTGAAAGAGTTTATATCTTCGTAAAAAATACAATATGTTTATTATTTCACTTACCTATAAAACGTCTCTTGAAAATGTAGAGCGTTATATTCCTGAGCATAATCTTTTTCTTCAAAGGTATTATGATTCCGGACTATTCATTACTTCGGGAAGAAAGGAACCGAGAACCGGAGGTATCATTATTGCCAATACCGTCTCTAAACAGGAAACGGAAAAGATCATCAGCGAAGATCCTTTTCATGTTCATCAGATAGCAGATTATGAAATCATCGAGTTTATTCCTTCAAAATACAATGAAAACTTTAAATTCTTTATAAAAGACTAATGAAATTAATTACATACAACGTCAATGGAATCAGGGCCGCATTCACAAAAGATTTTTTAGGCTGGTTGAAGGTTGCTGACCCCGATATTATCTGTATCCAGGAAAGCAAAGCCGGAAACGATCAGATAGACATCGAAAGTCTTGAAAAATCAGGATATCACAGTTATTGGCACTCGGCAGTAAGAAAGGGCTATAGTGGGGTTGGAATAGCCTCAAAAATAAAGCCTAATCATGTAGAGTACGGTTGCGGTATTGAAAGCTATGATAATGAAGGCAGAATCATCCGTGCTGATTTTGACGGATTTTCAGCTATTTCCGTATATGTTCCTTCAGCTTCCAATATTGAAAGATTAGATTTTAAGATGCAGTTCTGCCATGATTTTTTAGAATACATCAAAAATCTTAAAAAAGAAATTCCCAATCTTATTATATCCGGTGATTTCAATATTTGTCATGAAGCCATCGATATACATGATCCTATCCGTTTAAAAAATGTTTCAGGGTTTCTTCCTATGGAAAGAGAGTGGATGACCAATTTCATCAACGAATGTGAATTGATTGACAGCTTCAGGTTTTTCAATAGTGATCCTGACAATTATACCTGGTGGAGCTACCGACAAAATTCCCGGGCAAATAATAAAGGATGGAGATTAGATTACAACTTTACTTCATATAGCTTAAAAGACAAGCTTAACAGAGCCGTCATCTTAAAAGAAGCAGTACATTCTGACCACTGTCCAGCTTTATTGGAATTAGATGTCTGATAAGTTCTACTATGATCATACAAAAAGCCAGCTTTAAAAGCTGGCTTTTTTTAATTTAAATCATAAATTTAATCGACAATTTCATATTCAACCGGAATGGTACCATGACTGATATTTCCGATCTCATCGAACGCTGCTTTAGACATATCTAAAGATCTTGATGAATGGTAAGGCCCTCTGTCATTAATTCTCACTATTACCTCTTTACCATTTTTAAGGTTTGTTACCTTAACGTTTGTTCCGAATGGAAGCGTTCTGTTTGCTGCTGTGAACTTTGAGTTATCAAAAATTTCACCGCTAGCGGTTTTTCTACCGTTAAATTTATCGTGGTAGTACGATGCATAACTTGTTTTTTTCGCATCTAAGGCATTATTCGTAAAAGAATAAACACCTAAAGTTGAAATCATCATTATGATTACGAGAATGAATCTTTTCATCATGTTGAACTTTTATTGGTTTTGACGGAGCAAATGTATCAGGAATCTTTTAAAGTCTACAGTCAGAATGTTAAAAACTGTTAATAAAAACAAAAACATATGTTAAACGTCTTTGTAAGCCCCTATGGATAGGCGTTTTAGGATGCACTGTTAAAAAGTGTTAAAAAAAGAGCTTAAAAGTTAATATAATTAACTAATTCATGCATAATTGTAAAAAACAGTTAACGCAAACTATTGTAAATCAATATGTTGGAAAATAAACAATTCTCATTTTAAAATTAAAATCTGTTCTAAAGAAACAAAAGTTTTAAGATTAAAGGGAAAAGAAAAATTTGTAATAAAGGTTGTTTCCAGTTATAAAGCTTCATCTTTAAAAGTTATTTTAACAAGCAAAAGAAGACCTAACAAAAAAATTTAAACCCATTATTCATTTTAAATATGAATATATTTCCAACTCCTTATATCCAAAAACAGATGAATATCAAAAATTGTGAAGAATATCCTATTGTTTTATCTATTCTTATCCCAAATTCTGATTACTCGACAATATAACATCCTGTAACTAGCTAAATTTCACTTAGTCTACATTTTTTGTATCTCATCCCAAAGATAATCTTTTAAGATGCTTATAGCCTGCTAACGTAATTCAATTACACTACTGCTATAATTAAAAAAACCAATGAGAAGACTCATTGGTTTTTATTATGTGTAATTGAATACTTATTAATTCTTCAAATATTCTAATACATATTCATATGTATCAGCAGGATAAACTACAGACATACTAGGAGATCCAGTAATTGCATTTCCAGCAGAAGTAGCTACAGTATAAGAGTATAAACTTCTGTCATATACTGTATTGGTTCCAGCTTTGTAGATCGTAATTCCATACATAGCAGTCATTCCTGCAGGAGCAGGGATATTTACAGCTGTAGAAGTACCAGTAGCTGCAAATGAACCTTTAACTGCATATACTTGCTTATTATTTACTGAAGTATTGGTAATTGTTTCTGTTGTGAGGATGTTTAGTTTCCCAGCATTAGCATTAGATCCTAGTGGTAACCATCTCCCTGGAGTAACATCCGTAGACTGCCCCGGGTTAGAGAAATAGTAAAAACCAGGAGTTACAGCAGTTACTACTCCATTACCAGTAACCGTATTACCAGTAGCAGTATTGTAAACTACCATACCATCATAAGCTGATGGGAAGTTGATTCCATCTAAACTAGCTGTTTTAAAAGTAAACTGTGTTAAATCTGTTGATGGGAATAATAATCCTTTTCCGTCATTAACCGTACCATTATTATTTGTAGAAGCATCTAAAAAGATATTTTCATTTGGGAACTGGTTAGCAACAACACCGTTGGATAAAACCTGAGCACTTGCAAATGTACCTGTAGCTACAAATAGCGCAAATATTATTTTTTTCATTTTGTTTTAAATTAAAATTACAACTAAATTCTATTATCTTCCTGAAAGGATACCCCAAACGTTTACACCAGCTTGATCAACTACGATAAAACAGAAAGATCCTGCAGAAGTAATTGTACTTGGTAAGTTATTAATAGGTCTTGTAGTTCCTGTTACAGCTGCTGCATCCCATCCAATGTTTCCAGGACCGTTAGCAGATACACATCTTACAGAGTTTAAAGGAAGAGTAGTTGCATTTGGTAATAATAGCTGACTAGTTCCTCCCATTGCAGTTGCAACTACTGAATAATCATCAGCAGCCCAAACAATAGGACCATTCACTGAATGGAGTCTACCTTTTTGAATCTGAAAATTTGGAGTAGATGATCCACCACCTACACTCTTCCATACAGAGTTAGGAGCGTCATAATAATAGAAACCTGTAGCAGATACGTTGGCTGTTTTACCAGCGGCAGTACCGTCTAGAGTCGTTACAAATGCAAGTGCACCGTTTTGAGCGGTGTCATAGGCATTATTCTTAGCTGATAATTGAGCTCTTGTTAAACGAGGGACCAATAAAGCATCAGGTCTTGCATTGTCCGTAGTATTAGCTACTACATCTAAAGTTGCGGCAGGTGTGGTTGTGTTAATCCCCACTCGCCCTTGCTGAGCCTTGGAAAGTGCCGAAAGGCAAACAAGCATAGTTGCTGTGAATAAAAATTTTTTCATAAGTTTTTAAAGATTTTAATTACATTATTTTCATCAGTATTTTCATCAGGAAGATGCATCCCAACTTGTGATTCTTCCTTTAGCTAATATAGACAAATATAGTACATTATAGTCATTTTAAGCTCTATTTCAAACAAATAACTTATTGAAAGCATATGATTTAAAAATATTGCTTATGGCGCAAATTTAAGACATAATTTTTTAATTTATATACTTTATAAAATAAATTTAAAAAATCTTAATATGGTGAAAACGTAAATAATTGAAAACCAGAAATATAAATAATTGTAAAAATTAAATATTTATGTTAATTTTCATTAATATATTTTCATTTCAGATCTAAAAGTCAAATTCAATACTCCTGATAATCAAGACTAAATAAAATGATTATACCAGCTCTCCGTACAGATCAAATTCTTCAGCTGAGGTGATCTTCACTTCTGCGAATTCTCCTATAGAAATATAGGTTTCTTCGGCCGAAACTAAAACAGTATTATCTACATCTGGAGAGTCATATTCTGTTCTTCCAATAAAGTAATTTCCTTCTTTACGGTCAAAGACACATTTAAAGGTTTTACCTATTTTTTCCTGATTTTTCTCCCAAGAAATTTGTGACTGCAGTTCCATGATTTCCTCTACCCTCGCCTCTTTTACTTCCTGTGGAATATCATCTTCCAATACATGGGCCGTTGTATTTTCCTCATGTGAATAGGTAAAACATCCTAATCTATCAAATTTCTGTTCCTTTACCCAGTCTTTAAGTTCCTGGAACCTCTCTTGTGTTTCACCGGGATATCCTACAATTAAAGTCGTTCTAATTGCCATATCCGGAACTTTTTCTCTGAATTTTGCTAAAAGTGCATCTGTTTTTTCGTGAGTTGTTCCTCTCTTCATAGATTTCAAAAGATCTGAATTGATGTGCTGAAGAGGAATATCAATATAATTACATACTTTCGGTTCTTCACGGATGATATCCAGAACATCTTCAGGAAATCCACTTGGGAAAGCATAGTGAAGACGAATCCATTCTATTCCCTCTACTTTTACCAATTCTTTTAAAAGATCTCCAAGCGCACGTCTTTTATACAGGTCTAATCCATAATAGGTAAGATCCTGAGCGATAAGAATCAATTCTTTTGTCCCTTTTTTAGCGAGTTTCTGAGCTTCAGTCACCAACTTTTCGATAGGTGTTGAAATATGTCCCCCTCTCATCAAAGGAATAGCACAGAACGAACAAGGTCTGTCACAGCCTTCTGAGATTTTAAGGTAAGCATAATGTTTGGGAGTAGTGGTGAGTCTTTCTCCAACCAATTCGTGTTTGTAATCTGCTCCAAGATGTTTTAAGAGAATAGGAAGATCTCTTGTTCCAAAATATTGGTCAACATCTGGAATCTCTCTTATCAAATCCGGCTTATACCTTTCAGAAAGGCAACCTGTAACGAATACTTTCTCCACTTCCCCTCTGTTTTTAGCCTCTACATAATCAAGGATCGTATTGATAGATTCTTCTTTGGCATTATCTATGAATCCACAGGTGTTGATGACTACAATATCGCCACGGTCTTCATGAACCACTTCTTTGCCATTTGCTTTCAATTGGCTCATTAAAACTTCAGAATCATATACATTCTTGGAGCATCCAAGAGTAACTACATTGATTTTCTTCTTCCCTACAGATTTTGTGCGCATCTTTTTGATTTTGAGTGTGCAAAGATACAAAATATTGAAGAGTAAAAAATTAAAAAATAAAAACCACTTTAGAAAAGTGGTTTTCAATATCTTATTTAAAAGTTTCCTTCAGCAAACGTAGGCAGGATTCTATCTTTATCTGAAAGCTGAACTACATCGAGCGGCAACTGCCAATCTATATTCAATTCAGAATCATTCCAGATAACACTTCCTTCTGATTCCTTATTATAGAAGTTATCGCATTTATAGGAAAAGACAGCTGTTTCACTTAATACAGAGAAGCCATGTCCAAAACCTCTTGGTACATAGAGTTGCAATTTATTTTCAGGAGTTAGCTCAATACCATACCATTGACCAAAAGTAGGAGATTCTCTACGCAGGTCTACAGCGACATCAAAAACTCTTCCTTCAAGACAAGATACTAGCTTTGCCTGTGCATGTTCTCCTTTTTGAAGGTGCAGTCCTCTCAACACACCATAAGAAGACTTTGAAATATTGTCCTGTACAAAATGACCGTTCATACCAGTCAATTCTTCAAATTTTTTCTCATTGTACTTTTCAAAAAAGTAACCTCTCCCGTCTTCGAAAATAGTAGGTTCTATTACGTAGCAATCTTTTAAGGGAGTTTCTTTTATTTTCATATTTAGGTTTTAATCTTTTATAAACTATATTTCTTTTTTAAGCTCAATTTTAATCCCAGGTAAACGCCACCTGCAGGAATAAAAACAATTAATACAATAGCCCAAATTGGAAAGTGCGAATGTATTAAAAATATATTTATGAATAATTGTACTATAGCGTAAACACTGCTGATAACTAAATGAGAGACTTTTTCCTCATTCGCAAAAAGCTGATATAAGTGCCTTCTATGGGCTTCGAAAATATTTTCTTTTAAAAATATTCTTTCAATAATAGTAAGTACTACTTCCATTCCGTAGATTGCCAAAAGTAAGATATATTTATACTCACCTGTTCTCATGATCAGCAATGTAATAAGCCCGATTACCCAAAAGCCGATCCCCATACTTCCCACATCACCGGCAAAACATTTTGCTTTTTTTCTGAAATTAAAAAACAAAAAAACAAGGCATGCTAATATAGGATAATAAATAAAATCATGATCAGTAAACTGAATAACCTCTCTGTTGATATACGCCAGAGAACCTAGGGTAACAAGACTGTAGATTCCTGTCATCCCATTAATACCATCCATAAAGTTATAGGCATTGAGTGTCCCTATAATCACAACAAATAATATAGGCCAGACCCAAAAAGGCATTAAGGCAAAGGCTCCGGTAAAATATAACAGTAAAATAACTGAAATAAGATGGACAGACAGCCTTATTTTATTAGATAAAGTTCTAATATCATCAATAAAACTTATTGTACATATCGCAAGCAGGCCCAGACCAAAAGACCAATACTCCTCTATTACCAAGCTGGGATTAAACAACCCAAAAATAATAAATGCAACTGGAAAGATAATTCCTCCGCCTCTTAAGGTAATCTGGGTATGGGCGCTTCTGTGGTTGGGTTTGTCAATAATATTATATTTATCAGCTATTTTAAAATACAACAGCATTACAATAAATAAGACAATTATTATAATTATATATTCCATCATTTGTTTTTAAAGCTTTTTATTGTTTTAAAAAGGCCTTCTTCTGCGGATACAGGAAGTTTTTTTATATGTAAAGCATTCTTAATTTTTTCATTTGAAACCTGATAACTCTCTGTTAGCTTTTTCAATCTTTCGGAATTTAACGGTAATTTTAGTGCATCACCTAATTTTGCTACTGAAGAAATCATTCCGGAAGGTAACCTCCACAGCTTGCTTTTTCTACCTGAAGCCTTTCCTATAATTTCTATCAAATCATTTGTAGAAATACTTTCATCATCAGCAAAATTATAAATTCCGGAGGGAATATCTTTATTTTTAAGTATTTCGTGTATCAAAAAGTTTAAATTGTCAATACTCAAAAATGAACGTTTATTGTCAAAAGCAGCTAATGGCCACGGAACACCTTTTTCTACCACTTTATACAAGAGATTCAGATTTCCTTTATTTCCAGGACCATGGATCATGCATGGACGGATAATAAAAAATCTCTTTCCTTCGGGAAGTTTTTTTGATAATAAATATTCTTCAGCCAAAAGCTTAGATTTTCCATAAGGTGTCTTAGGGTCGGATGCATGTCCTTCATCCAAAATTCCATCAACGGTATCTGCTGTTGCTTTTACACTGCTAAAATAAATGAAATCTCTGATATCCGAATCCACAAATTCATCAAAAAGTTTCTTGGTAAGCTCTGTATTTACTTTAAAGTATTCCTCGTCAGCCGAAGTATTTGCTGTGTCGTGGGCTTTTCCTGCAAGATGGATTATCGCATTCGTATCTTTCTCTAAAGTCCAATTTTTTCTCAATGACATCACTTTGATGTCATAATTTTTATCTTTTAGATATCTGGACAGATTGTTACCAACAAAACCAGAAACTCCTGTGATTGTTATCATTATTTGAACTGAGATAATATTTCTGAATTAATTTTTTTTCTTTCTCTATCAAAAAACCACCCCCACTTATTGAAGTAATGAAAAGCAGATTTGAGAAAGATTTGAAATAATTTTTTATTTCGATTAGCCCCTGATTCATATTCATGAACCACAGAAACTTCCTGAAATACTATTGTTTTATAGCTTTGACTAATTCTTCGGGAAATATCCCAGTCTTCAAAATACATAAAAAAACCATCATCATACAAACCTTTAGTTTTTAATGCATCTACATTAAATAAAGTGAAACAACCTGATAAAATAGGAGCCTGATAGATTCTATTATCTTCCACAAACCTTAATTCATACTTATTTATAAACGGTTTATATATAAAATCGGGTTTCTTTAATTTTCTTAAAACGACATCAATAGGCGCAGGTAATAATTTCGGAAGATTCTGCCTTGTTAAATCTGTATTTAAAATCTTCGGCATCATCATACCTATTTTGCAATCTCCCATAATATAATTTACCATTGAGCTTATTACATGAGTATTAAAAAAAACATCAGGATTTATAACAAAATGATATTTACTATCCATTTCAATAGCTTTTTTGATTGCAATATTATGTGCAGCTCCAAAACCAGGGTTAGATGGATTAAATATATAAACAATTCTTTCGTCTGTTTTCAACTCTTTTAAATCATCAGTTGGAGAGTTATCAATCAAAAAGAGGATACATGGATAATCATGCCTGGAATTTAAAAAACTGTCAATAGCTTTTAAAAGAACCACTCTGTTACTTTTGTATAAAACAATACTACCAGTGACTAACATATATATAAATTAATAAAGTTTTGAAAATTTGATTTTATGTGAGTTATTAGTTACATTCACTTTTTTCACATTTTCCCCAACATTAATCTCGTTGAGGTTAATATTTTTAATCGTATAATTTTCGTCCCTTATAGGTTTAGATAATTTGAAATTAAGTTTTTCCTTTCCTGTAATTCCAAAAACTTCATTTATATGAACATCCTTCATTCCATAAAATTCTATTGTCTGATTTTTGTAAGTAATTTTATTGATATTTATTTTACTTTCTAAGGGTACATTTTCAACAGTTGCAAATAAAGCACCTGCCTGTTTGTAATTTCCATCAATAGTTATATTACCGAAAAAAACATTGTTTTTCCCTGCAAATGAACCTTTAATAGCTTTATTTAATATTTTATTATTGTTCCCCTTAATAGTAATATTGTCAATCTTAACCGATGAGTCTATCGCAAATAAACTCACTGCAGAACTGTCAAATTGCAGATCTTTTGAATTTCTTTTTTGAATATTTACACTGATATTTTTAACATAAATATTTTTAGAGTCTTCAAACCAAACTGCTCCTGACGGATTATTGGAAAATACTTTATCTGAATCATTAGATACAATAATCTGATCTCCAATAAAATTTAAATTACGATCTGAAGTTACTCCACTTGAACCATAATTATTAACAACCAACTTATCAAAATAAAAATTGCCAAAACTCACAATAAAATTAAAAGATGCCTGGGGCATTACTTTCAAGTCATCTCTATTATAAACCGTTTTATTTACCATTACTTTATCTGACAAAACTCCTACATTATTGGCGATTGCATTTATAACATATGTACTACCACTTTGATATTTGCCTTCATCTACACTGTGATAAATGTGAAAGGATTTATTACTAAGGTTATTAAAATTTATATTTTTGAAATTTACGTTTCCATAGGTAATAATTGTTATGGCAGATGACGCATGCATATTATTCATTGAAAGATTACTAATGCTATAATTTGCTTTTTTATCTAATCCTGTAAAATAAAAAAAATCAGGTTCATCAGGATAGATACTTTCAACATTATTTTCCTTTGAAAAAACATTCCATATTTCATATCCTTTTTTATATGAATTTCTACCACCATCTACAGAGATATTATCCAGTACTATATTATTTGAATTTATTTTTATGGACTGTCTGATATATTCTTTACCGGTAATGATTTTAGTATTAATTAAATTCAGTGATTTTAAATCAAGATCTATATTTTTTGCAATTAGATATGTGCGGTTCTGCCCATCTAATATTATTCCGTTTTGTGATTCAAGCATAGCCTTTTTTATCATCTCTGAATCATCAGTAATTCCATCACCTTTTGCCCCAAACTGATTTAGAGATTTTGTATTCTGGGCATTACAATAAACAAAAACAAATACTGTAACTATGTTTATAATATTTCTAAATAATAATTTCATTAATTATATTAGGGTTTTTAACTGTTAATCTTACATCTCCTTCTTTAAGTTTCCATCTTTTATATCCATTATCAAACCAATTATTTTTCCCGAACTTAAAGATACTTTTATTTTCTAATGTGACCGCTAAGTTATAACCTAGTAAAATTGCTATTTCAGAAATTTTCACCTCACCTTTTAGAATAAGTGAGAGTTTATGTGATATTGTAGAGCCAGGAAATATTCCATTATTTTTTTCTACAATTTCTTTTAAAACTTCTGTTGTTGTTAATAAAAAAAAACTTTGTAGATGAGGTGTAAAGTTATTTCGAATTAATGTTTGCATTTTTTTGGAAGAATATGAAACACCAAGAATTCCCACATCTAAATTATCATCCATGTATTTGATATAATCTTTAAGAAATTCGGTTTGAATCTTATTTACTGAGCTGTTTGTGAGTATAACATAACTGTTAGGCAAGTCTTTTATACTTTCATAAAAAAAATTATACCCAGAAAAGTCCATTCCATCATTAGAGACAGAAAATACATTTTCTACTTTAGATTTTATATACTCAAGATGTTGGTGTCTAGTAATTTCAGAAATCGTAACACTAACATTTTTATCAAGACCATCATCTTTTGTAAATCTTTCTAACTGATAATAAAGTCCACACTCAAATTCAGGAATAACATTTACTTTTTTACTTCTTTTTAACGGGTACCCTCCCCACTCATGAATATTAATTCTAATCGTATTGCCAGCAACAGCAGAACGCTTTTTTTTAATTGTTAAAGTATCTTTAGAACTCATATATTTTTTTAGCTCTTCCCATATTAAAAGGAAGGGCAAAAATATTAGTTCACATAATACACCAGAGTAAAATCTAAGTTTATCCAATCGCATATGATTCATCAGATCTTTCTTATTATAGTATACAAAATTTTGTAAAAATAGTATTGAAATACATTAAGTCCTTTTGCCTCTTTTAAAAATTCAATATGTTCCTGATGACCTTTCAAAGTTGCATTAATATTTTTCACTTTTTTTACAAAATAATTTAAATCTACTTTTCTGGCTCCAACTTCATTTCCTCCATGTTGTCGGTAAA
The DNA here is from genome assembly GCF_016756935.1 of Chryseobacterium sp. KMC2. Lineage (NCBI taxonomy): Bacteria > Pseudomonadati > Bacteroidota > Flavobacteriia > Flavobacteriales > Weeksellaceae > Chryseobacterium > Chryseobacterium sp. KMC2. The sequence goes on along the minus strand of NZ_JAESIT010000005.1, from coordinate 19,629 downwards.
GAATAGATGGGTTCTCCAGATGTATCACTTTTCCATTATTTTTTAATGTTTGAATTGCTATCCACCAATCATGCATGGGAGTACGTTTTGGATAAGGAAAACTTACTTGCTTTGCGGTATTATTAAACATCATACTGCATCCTGTAACAAAGTTAAATACCTGAATGAAATTTTTATTGTCTAATATGTTAGGTTTTATTCCTGATGACTTCCAAAATGAATCATTAATCACTTTAAGATTGCCATCCACTACTATTAAATCAGTATGGATGATGATAGGAATATTTTTATTTTTTTCTTCTGCTTTATACATAGCATTTTTCGAAACTTCTATCTTGTGTGGTAACCAAACATCATCATGATCGCAAAAAAAATAATATTCAGACTTAGTCTTCTCAAGCAACCTCATAAAACTATTCATTGCTCCTAAGCCTTTTTCATTATCTTCTAAAATTTTAATATTATTATATTTTTGCTGATACTCACGTATAATTTCAATAGTGTTATCGGTAGATCCATCATCTCTAACAATCAGTTCCCAATTAAGATCTGTTTGTTCATATAGAGAATTGAGCTGAGCTCTCAAAAAATAAGAACTGTTATAGGTTGCTAAGAGTATGCTAGTATCCAATTTAATTAAAGATTAATTTGTTATAAAATAGATTTATCAAGAAAAAGACCAGTGTAATAATTATAACAGCTATATAACCAAAAATCTTCGGTTTAAATGTGTAAATCAAAAGAGAAAATAATATAATTTCAACAACTCCCAGAAGTTCGTGTACTCTAAAAGCGATAGCTGGAATAGCAGCTAATGCAGGTAAAACAAATAATGAAATCGCATCAATATTCAATAAGAAATAAAACATCTTATATTCTTTGGCAATCTTCTCTCTATTAAAAACTAACACATAATAAATCAAAATACGAAGCAGAAATAATGCATTGAAAACATTAATTTTATTAGATTCATCCTCTGTTATAGTTTTATAAGCATCTAATTTTGACTGAAAATAAGGTATTGGAATATTTTGAACAAAACCTAGACCTAAAAAATATATAATGTATCCCGTTGGAATCAGAAAATAGTAAAAATATTTATTATTTTTATCTCTATTCAAAAACCATAATGGTAACATCAATGCTGCAGAATAATGAAATAAAGTAGCTAAACCAATAAATATCAAATATTGTTTTAGATTTTTATCATATAAAGGTTTTAAAGCAATTAAAATAAAACCTGCTGCAACCCCTGCTCTCATTTGAGTAAGTTCATGCAAAATAAAAAAATGACTAATATAAACAAGTACTGCCAGGTAAAAATTATCTGCAAGTCTTTTGATTCCCCAAAACTTTGTACCTACTCCTAATATAGCGTAAACAATAAAAATACTTTTATAATGAAGCTGTAAAGTATCCCTGAGAATATCTCTGATAAAAAGGAATGATGCCTCAATAGTGGTTTTCTCATAAGTTGAATAAATCCATGCTCCAATGTATAATTCATAATCATTCACTGAATTTTCATCCCGTATACACGCTATATATAATAGTGATAAAAATAATATTACAATAGTAATCTTGTTAACGGTCTTTATTTTCGTAGGGAAAACTACGAAAGCTAAAGATAAAACATACAATATACAAGCTGCGACTATCATTTTTCAAAAAAATATCCTAACATTTTATTTGCTACCCGATCCCAATCAAATTCCTGAATAATCTGTAAAGCAATTTTACTTTTAATTGTTGTTTCTTCATAATTATCCATCATCCAATAAATTTTGTCTACAATAGATTGACTATCTTTAATTTTGATTTTATAAGAGTTTTCTTCGGATGAAGGATAATAGCCCGTTGTAATAACAGGAACATTGCAAGACATTGCTTCTATTACAGGATAATGAATAGCATCCATTTGAAGATAACCTGCACAAACGTAGCAATTTAATGTTCTGTAATAGTCTGCAAGTTCTTTATCATTTTTAGGATAAAATACTTTTACTCCATCAATATTATTCCAATCCTCATTTCCAAAAGCAAGGTGTAACTCAACTTTATTCCCCAATGATTTACGAATATTTTGAAAAGCTTCAATAACAAAAGACGTTCCTTTATAAATTTCAGTTCTTCCGATACTACCAATAATGAAAGGCATACTATCCAATGGTTTATATTCTTTTGGATAAAATTTATCTAGATCAATTCCAGGAAATACTACCTTATCAGACATTATCTCTTTAAAATTTTGATACATGGGCGCATTTACAATATGTATAAGGCCTTTTTTATAAGAATTAATGGCAATTTGTTTATAAACTTTATAACGCAGTGGGCCTCCATCATAAAATTCAGGTTCGTAAGCTTGTATATAATAGAATTTTTTCGCTTTTATAGTACTCTTCTTTATTGGCCCTGCAGTAAAATTTTGGGTTGCCAAAACTACATCAGCGGATAATTGATTTAAAGCCTTTATTAACTTTCTTCTTAAGGGGAAAGGTCCACCAAAAGGTAAGGGATAGTTGTCAGATCCTGATTCAGAAATATTTCCTTTATTATCATAAAACAATATCTTAGCATCTGTTGGAAAATAGGGTTTTTTGTATTTTTTATGTGATAGAAAAACTACCTCGTGACCAGCTTTTAACCATCTATTAGCAAGTTCGGAAAGAACTCTCCATCCCCCCTCTTTACTAAAAGTTCCTACTAAGGGAATTAGTATTTTCATAATAATAAATTAATTTTTTGAAAAAATAAGATTTTTAAAAATAAAAACCATAACTATAAAATATAAAAAATAATTGAGACAATAAGCTTGCGTTGCACCAATTATTCCATTTGCATTTATAAAAAAATATGAAAATGTTATTAAAGAAAATGAAAAAATAATTTCTGTTAAAATATATATTTTCGGCATAGATTTAGCAACCATAATAAAAGCCAATATCCAACTCATTATTTTGAAAAAATCACCAAGTAATTGCCAGAAAAATAAATCTTTCATAGAATAAAATTCTTTTGTAAATAAAAGATTAATAACAACATCTTTTAACAAAAAGACAATAACTAAGCTAATAAGTATTAATGGAGCTATAATTTTATACGTTTTTATAACCTCATTTTTAAGTGATAAATTATTTTTAATTTCTGAGAGCTTTGGTAAATAATAAACTCCAAAAGTTGTTGTAAAAAACACCATATATAAGGTTGAGATTCTATTCATTCCTTCCCAGTAACCCGCAGTATTTATTGAAAAATTTTTTATCAGGTATCCCCTGATCAATAATTGTGATATAGGCACTGTAGCGGCCGAAACCAATGCCATTAATGAATAAGATGCGTACTTTTTAAGAATCTTTATATTCCAATGTCCCCAAAGGTATTCCTTATTAAACCAGTCATATTTTCTAACTAAAAAAAAGGTCACAAATAAAACGACCCCCTGATAGCTTACATTGGCAATAAGAGCACCCTCAAGATGGAACATTAGCACTAATAAAACAGTAAATATAAGTCCAACTAAACTAGTAATAATATTTACTATAATAAATCTTTTGAACTCCTTAAAACCGTTTAGTATAGAAAGAAAGTAATTATTTATTGAAAATAACAACAAACTTATTCCGAGAAAAATAAAGACATAGTAATATTTTACGTCTAAAAGGATCCAAGTACTTATTGGATGGCTTAACAAAATTAATATAAGTCCGAAAAACAATGATAAACAAAAAGTGATTTTAAAACCGTTACTTAAAAATTGTTTTAAAGTTTTTTTATCATCATTAAATTCAGAAACATATTTTACAACTCCATTATTTATTCCACCTGCTCCTAGAGTTGTAAAGATTGCTGTAAAATTTTGGAGTTGCCCTAGTAATGTAATACCTGCAGGTCCAATAATAGATGCAACTATTTTTACGCTTACATAACCTGTAATTAATTTTATAATTGTTGAAATACTTGTGAAAGAAAATACTTTAACCAGATCACTTGCAATTATTTTCTTTACTTTATTCAGCATTATATGAATTAACTATAGCTATAATTTTTAAGAGTTCTTCCTCACTCATTACAGGAGAAATAGGCAAACTTAATACTTCATTGTGTATTTTTTCACTAATAGGAAATGACAATTCATTCCATTCCTTATAAGCCTTTTGTTTATGCGGTGGAATTGGATAATGAATGATTGTTTGTATTCCGTTTTCTGTAAGATAAGTCTGAAGTTCATCCCTTTTCTCCGTTCTGATTACAAAAACGTGCCATACATGTTCCTTATCATCTACAGGGTATTCAGGAAGAATAATATTAGGATTTATAATTCCATCTATCAATCTTTTGGCAAGCTGTCTTCTTACTTCATTTTCATTATCAATATACTTCAGCTTTACATCCAATACAGCGGCTTGAATTTCATCCAACCTAGAGTTTAAACCTTGATATATATTAACATATTTTTGATTTGAACCATAATTAGCCAGAGCTCTTATTGCCTTTGCCAAATCATCATCATTGGTTGTCACAGCCCCAGCATCTCCCAAAGCTCCAAGATTTTTACCCGGATAAAAACTAAAACCTGCAGCATCTCCAAGATTTCCAGCTTTTATGCCCTTCCATTCTGCACCGATAGCTTGAGCGTTATCTTCAATAATTTTAAGATTATGCTTTTCCCCTATTTTCTTAAGTTCTTCAGAAAACACAACTCTTCCCTGAAGGTGTACAATAAGGATTCCTTTCGTCTTAGGGGTAATTTTTTCTTCGATTTTAGAAATATCAATATTATAAGTATTGATCTCTGGCTCCACTAACACAGGAACCAACCCATTATCTGAGATAGCAAGGATAGAAGCAATATAGGTGTTAGAAGGAACTATAATTTCATCTCCCTTCTGCATTATACCCAATTCAATATATCCCCGAAGAATAAGACGCAATGCATCTAAACCATTGGCTACCCCAATCGCATGCTTTGCCCCTATATATTGAGCCAGTTTTTCTTCAAAGTTTTTCAATTCTTCACCTAATAAATACCATCCTGAACGGAAAGTCTTTAAAATTCTATCTTCAATCTCCTGTTGATAAACCAGGTTTATTTTTTGTAAATCTAAAAACTTTATCATCTCAGTTTATATGTTAAAATATGTGAAACTTTACCCAATTTACATCCTAATTTTTCATAAGAGTGAATTACGGCTTTATTTGTTGAAGCAGGGTGCATAAGAGCAAATTCGGCTCCTTGTTCTCTTAAATGATATGCCATTTCGGAAATAAGTTTAACATACCATCCTTGGTTTGTTTTGGATGATACGGCACTTAATACCATTTTAGATACTTTAAGATCAATATTATCCCACCAGCTTTGATAATATTTAGCTGTTAAAAATGAATCTGCCGGCACTCCTTCTTCATTTGGAACCATCACATAATCTGCAAATCCTTTTACTGATTCTTCTGCAAATACTCCCAGGAAACTATCTGCAATTACCGGGTCTAAACAGACATCAGCATGAAACCTATCAAATGGATTAACCATTTCAGAGGAAACTTTCTTTAAATTTATAATATCAGATTCCTGAGCTTCTCTTACAGCATATCTGTTGTTTGTAAATTTATTAAGATCCAGGTAATATGTCATCCTTGTTTCTACCAGCCTAAACAAACTTTCATTTAAAGCCTGAATGACAAAAATATCTTCAGAAGGAATTTCAATGAAAATGTAATTACTCTTAACAACATTTTCTTTAAAGGCTGAAATTGCTTTTAAAAGTTTTGCATAGTTAGTTTCTCCGAAAAGTATATAGGTAAGTTTAAGAGTGGGCATTTTAAAAAATTCACTGTCCCATTTTAAGAATTCGTAAAAGAAATTATATGTGTGTCCCTCAATATCAACGCTATAAATTTCTCCTTCTCCGCCTTCCGGTTTTGAAAGAATATCATTTTTAACAAAATACTCAAATGACTTTTCAGAGTTATTTCTAAAAAAGCTTGTTGGTGCATAATGCAAGAGTTCATTTTTTCTAAACTCTATTTGGCTTTTGATTAATTCATTACTCATATTAATGCTCCATTTAGATCAATTGATGAACCATTGATATATTCACAATTAATTAAGTAATCCACTGTTCTAAAAATATCGATCGGCTCACATAGCTTTTTAGCAGGAATCTGTTTAACCAGGTTTTCAAGAAATTCTTGTGGTACCTGACTTATCATTCCCAATTCACTATATCCCAGGTTAATGTTATTAATTGTTATATTCAGTCCTGCATTTTCTTGAGCTAATGACTTAGACATTCCCCAAAGTGCAGATTTAGATGCTGCATAAGCACTAATTCCAGGCGTACCTTTAGAGGCAACAACAGAGGAAAAATTGATAATTCTACCAAATTTTTGAGAACGCATTATTGGTAATACTGCTCTTATGCAGTTGAAAGTTCCAACTAAATTCACATCAATAACCTTCTTCCATGCATCAGGATCTGATTTATGAGCAAAGGCATTATATGTAATTCCTGCGCAATTGATAAGGGTGATATTTTCTAATGATTCTACATTGCTATCAATCCAATTTGAAACTGATTGATAGTCTGTAACATCCACTTTAGAAAGTGCATCTTCTGAAGAAGAAGTACTGTTATAAGTACCTAAAACTTTGAAATCTAAAGATTTATATTTCTCATACAGAAAATTACCAATCCCTTTTGAGGCTCCAATTATTATAATCATATTGTGTTGTTTATATTTATTTATTAAATTACATCCATCTAATAATGGATGCGCCATAAGTCCAGCCGCTTCCAACTGCAACAAAAAGAATAATATTCCCTTTCTTTATCTTTCCTGCTCTATGCAATTCATCTAATAAAATAGGTAAAGTACCACCTGAAGTATTAGCATATTTATCCATATTTGTCATTACCTTTTCAAAAGGCAAGCCAATTATTTCTGCTGTTTTTTGTAAAATTTTGATACTTGGCTGGTGTGGTACCATTAAATCTACATCTTCTATTGATAGCCCAGTATCTTCTAAAACCTGCATAATAGCTTTGGGAAGAACTTTCGTTGCTGTTTCGTAAACTGCACTTCCGTTCATTTGAAAGAAATGTTTCTTTTCTTCTAATGTTTTTGAAGTAGCAGGAAATTCTGATCCACCCCCAGGAATTGTAAAATTTTCTTTTCCTCTTCCATCAGAATAAAGACGGTATGCTAAGAAACCTCCGTCATCCTTACAGTGAGAAATAACGGCAGCGCCTGCTCCATCACCAAAGAAAACAGCATCTCTCCTCGTCCAATCAGTAATTTTAGAGAATGTATCCGCACCGATGATGAGAACATTATCATAAACTCCACTTGCCACATATTGTGAGGCAACAGACATTCCAAATAAAAAGCCACTGCAAACTGCTGAAATATCAAAAGCAGCAGCATTATAGGCTTGTAATTTATCTTGAACAATGCACGCAGTTGAAGGGGCCAGACGATCCGGAGTAGCTGTTGCAACAATTATTAAATCGATATCATCTTTTGTTAATCCTGCATTGCTAATTGCTTTTTCGCCTGCTCTCCAAGCTAAATCACTAGTCGCTTCTGTCTCACTTGCGATTCTTCTCTCTTTAATTCCTAAATTTTCAAATATCCAGTCAGCACTTGTTGGTAAAATGGTTTCTAAATATTCATTCGTATATATTGTTCTTGGAACATAAGAGCCCGTTCCTATTATCTTAACATTTCTAACTAATTGTTTCATTTCAAAGATTCTAAAAAATTACTATAATCTCTAATATAGTCTCTTTCGTTATAGGTATGAGACGCCAATACTAGGCAAATAGCACCTGACGAAAAATTAACTTCTGAAGCCCAGATTCCAGGTGGAATATGTAATCCTATATCAGGACGATTTAAAAAGACTTGCCTTTTAAATTTACCATCATCCAATTCTACTTCAAAACTTCCACCTGCTGCAATAAGAAATTGATGACACTCTTTATGTGCATGTGCTCCACGGCTCTCACCACCAGCAATATCATAAAGATAAAAAACTCTCTTTACATTAAAAGGAAATGACGAATCATTCTCAACAACTGTTAGATTCCCTTCCGCAAAACTGATTTTTCCTAAATCAATTACACTGCAATCAAATACTGAAATCTTACTTTCCATTGACTAATATTTTAAACTCTTCAAAATTTCTAATATAATCTTCATTATTATACAACCTGTCTGATACAATAAGAGCTAATGAGTTAGTAGAAAAATTTTCTAATCTTCGCCAATACATTTTGGGAATATATAAACCATAATAAGATCTGTTTAAAGAAAATCTTTCTTCTTTTATACCATCATGTAATACTACATCAAAACTACCTGAAAGTGCAATAATAAATTCCTGCTGTTCTTTAAAGGCATGGCTTCCTCTTATTTCACCTCCCGGTACATCATAGACCCAATAAGTTCTTACAATCTCAAAGGGCAATTGGTTGGGGTGTTCAAAAAAAGATAAGTTACCTCTTGGGTCAACAATTTTAGGAAGCGTAATAAGAGCCGGTTTATCCATAATTAAAATCTGTTTTTAAGCTTTGTAAACCAATTTTGCTCTTCAGCATGATATCCATACCCATATTTATTGCCATATCCAAAGTAATCCTTATCAACATCATTTAATATAAAGCCTACATTCTTAATTTTCTGGCTGCTGATACTCTTATTTGCAAAATCAATTAATGCATTTTCTGTATATCTTGATCTGGTTACATATAAAGTAACATCAGCCATATCAGCTATCAGGAATGTATCTGTAACAAGCATTAGAGGAGCAGTATCCAGAATAATGTAGTCGTATTGATCACTCAATTCTTCAATTAAATGTTCATAACGTCCATTTGTAAGCAACTCTGTAGGATTTGGGGGAATACTTCCGGAATAAATAACATCTAAATAAGGATTGAACGTAGATACATGTACAACTTCCTTAATATTTATTTTATCACTATACAAATATTCTGTAAGACCTAACAAACCTTTTCTAGCAGGATTATATCTCTGAAGCTGCGGGTTTCTAATATCAGACCCAATAATAATAACCTTTTTGTTCGGAGTAGCTAAAGTAAGTGCTAAATTAACGGAAACAAAAGTTTTCCCCTCTCCCTTTACCGTTGAAGTAACGAAGATAACTTTAGCATCTTTCTTTTTAGGAATCATAAAATTCATATTAGTAATAAGAATTCTAAATGCCTCTGCCAAAGGTGAAAGATCATTAAGTTTTACCAATTCATCCTGACCTCTTAATAAACCAGGGATTTCACCTATTACAGATTTACCATGAGAAAGTTTCTCTAGATCACTTCTTGATTTCACTTTATTATTAAGAAGTTCTTTTAAGTATATAATCACAAATGGAATGACAAAGCCACAAACCAATGCGCCTAAAAGTATAAATATTTTTTTTGGTGCAACTGGTTTAGGTGAAGCATAGGCATAATCTACTATTCTTGCTTTACTAGCTGTTACAGCTAAAGAAATAGCTGTCTCTTCTCTTTTTTGTAATAGAAGTAAATATAAATTTTCCTTTATTTGCTGTTGTCTCTCAATACTTCTAAACATCTTTTCCTGAGCAGGAATTTTTGTGATTTTTGAGCTGATCTTACTCTGCTCTCCTTCATATTGATTTTTAGCTAACTGAATTCCTGTCCTATTTTTAATAAGACTTTCCATTACAGAGCCTTTTAAAGATGAAATCTGTTTATTAAGATCTATAATTAATGGGTTTTGAGGGGTTGCATTTTCTAATAAGCGGTTTCTCTCCAATACCAACTGATTGTATGCAGAAATATTAGTTGTAGCAGTCGTATTATTTAAACCAATATTGGAAGGTAGAACCTGACTGTTATTTTGTCTGCCCATAAAATCAATCAACGCATTGGTCAGTTCAAGCTGAGATTCCAGGTCAATTTGTTTTGCTCTTGCTTCTGCGGAAACTTCAAGATTAATTTTAGCTTCTGTTACTAAATCAGTAATCTGATTATTGGATTTGAATTTTTCCTTTTCACTTTCTACCTGCCCCAATTCATTTGAAATGATATTGATTCTGTCATCTATAAAATCTTTTGTTTTTTTAGATTCTGAATTCTTATCTGAAATCGCTTCATTATTATAAGCTTCTACCAGTTTATTTACTATATCTTTAGCTTTAGATATATTAGCATAGTTAAGAGACAACCCAATCACTGTAGCATCTTTATTTACCAATGCTACATTTAATATTTTTTGTAAGTTATCCACAGCACCATCAACTGTCGAATATGTCATATAAATATCTCCCATTTCTCCAGCTTCTAATTTATTAAACTGGGAATTTTTCAATATGATTATATTAGCATAAGGAAGATTGATAACTTTATTAAACTGAGTTTTAATCTCAGGTAATTCATCACTAGCTAGAGTTATGTTATCCCCGGAAATTTTTACTAAAATAGGTTTTTGAGGTTCTTTTGTAAAGGGTTTTTCATTAACTACTTCAATGATAACAGGAGATGAACTTTTGTAAAGCTCTTTTTCTTTTAACCCATATTTAGTATAGACAGAAGTTTGTAATCTTAATTGTTTTACAACTTCTTGCATTAATTTTTTAGACTTAAAAATTTCTATTTCATTATCTATACTATTAGTTCCCATACCTCCCAATACCGACAAATCCTGTAACATACCAAAATCTCCAGCACCAGAAGCTGCTTTTTTAGCATCTTTAATAAGTACTGATGATTGAATGCTAAATACCGGAGTAGTTAGTTTTAAATAAAAATAACTGATAATTAAAGACACTATAGGAATAATAACAAACCATAACCAGTTTCTTAAATAGGGTTTGATTATTTCCTGGATATTAATTTTTTCTGATTCTTCAATAACTGGATTATCCATTATTTAGTTTTAAATTTTACAAATTATTCTGTTACTTAACAACAGATATTTATTAGTTTTATTATTTTAATTATAGTCTAGCATCTACTAAACTTCTATCAATACAAGCTTTAGTATCAAAGATGACACTATCTTTTTTCTTTAGTTTTTCAAAATCTAAGGTAAGAAATTCTTTATGGGATACAGCAACTATAATAGAGTCATATTTTTTATCTTCCGGAAGCTGATCGAGAATGCTTATACCATATTCATGCTCCACCTCTGATTTATTCACCCATGGATCAAAAATATCAACTCCAATTCCATAATCTATTAATTCATTATAAATATCAATTACTTTGGTATTTCTAACATCAGGACAATTTTCCTTAAAAGTTACTCCTAATATCAAGGCTTGTGAACCTTTAATAACATTGCTTTTTGCTATTAACAATTTCACCACTTTTGAAGCTATAAACTTTGCAATTGAGTCATTTACTCTTCGACCGGATAAAATAACATCCGGATGATATCCCAATTGCTCGGCTTTATGCGCTAAATAATATGGATCTACAGAAATACAGTGCCCTCCTACTAATCCAGGTTTATATTGTAAGAAATTATACTTTGTACCAGCAGCTTCCAGAACATCGTGAGTATCAATTCCCATCCTGTCAAAGATAAGAGCTAACTCATTCACAAAAGAAATATTCACATCTCTTTGGGCATTTTCAATGGCTTTAGATGCTTCAGCAACCTTTATACTAGGTGCTTTATGAGTGCCTGCTGTAATGATTGTTTTATATAGACGATCTACTTCCTCTGCGATTTGAGCAGTAGACCCTGAAGTTACTTTCTTTACACTTGTCAAAGTGTTTATTTTATCCCCTGGATTAATCCTTTCCGGAGAATATCCTACAAAAAAATCTTCATTGAATTTTAAGTGAGAATACAGTTCTAATATAGGAACACACTCCTCCTCTGTACAACCAGGAAAAACGGTAGATTCAAATATGATAATATCTCCTTTTTTTATAATCCCTCCCAGCATTTTTGATGCTGTAAGTAACGGATTTAAGTCAGGAGCATTATATTTGTCTATGGGAGTTGGTACAGTGACTATAAAAATATTACAGTCTAAAAGTTCTTTCAGTTCACTTGTACCATGATAACCTATACTTCCGCCGGATTCTTTATAGGAATTTAAGCCATCATTAAGCTTACGGAGATCCGCTTCCTGTGTTATATCGTAGCCATTATTAAGCTGGTTAATTCTGTCTGCATTAATATCAAAACCCAAAACCGGATAATGACCTGCAAACTCCAAAGATAAAGGTAACCCTACATATCCTTGCCCGATAACAGCTATTTTATATGATTTCATTTCTTTGTGATTTTATTAGAAGAGCCTTTATCCTTACTTTATAATACAATTTATGTAAAGTTGCATTTATAGATATATAATACTCTTACTTTTTAAACAAACCAACCACTACGGCAAGTGCAGTGACAATAACAGAAGCTGCTGTCAGATAAATCGCTGTATTAGGGTTTTGTTTAGAAGCTATGTCTCTTGCTTTATTCGACGGAACAATAACAGCATCTCCTTGCTTCAAATTAAAATAGGGGGAATTAATAAGATTAGCATCCTGTAAATTGATTTTACCATGAGTAACTGTTCCATTTTCAGTTCTTATTACTAAGATATCAGTCCTTTTACCATACATGGTTAAATCTCCAGCAAGTCCCAAAGCATTGAGAATCGTAGCCTGTCCATTAGATATGGTATAGTCTCCCTGTTTATTAACCTCACCTAAAACTGTTATTTTAAAATTAGCAAGCCTTATACTTATCGTCGGATTAATAACATATTGACTTACTTTATCCTTTACTTCATTTTTAAATTCTACAAGTGATTTACCTTTTGTATCAATTTTACCAAGAACGGGGAAATCTATATTCCCTTCACTATCTACAATATATGTAGGTCCTGAAATGGTTGTCATCCCTTGATTAGGTGTATTTCCTCCTGCAAAACTATTGGTTTGAATCATTTCGGAAGAAGAATAGTTTTGGTTGAATGGTTTTACAACATCCATATCCTTTGCTGTAATCAAAATCACTAATTGATCACCAGTTTGTATAGTAGAATTAGAATTTTTAGCAGATGATTCTATTGCAACATTTTCTATATTCTGCATATAATTTAAATCATTCTGGGCATTTTCCTTTACCTTACATGATACTAATAAGAATACAAAAAATATCCCTAATATTTTACTTTTCATATTTTAAAATTGTACAAATATACACTTATATTTTTTCCTATTTATCTAAAACCTCGTAGATTGAATTATTGCTTATAAATTCAGGAACGATGAGCTTTAAAATTTTGACGACCTCTACTTTTTCTTTATTGACAGATGCCTCTCCAATCAAATGAACAAGACTTTCTATTTCTGAAAATGACATGGTAGGATCTTTAGAAATCATGATCTTTTCATTATGGGTAGGAAGAGTTTTTGCATTGTCACTCAACAGCTCTTCGTATAGCTTTTCTCCCGGTCTAAGTCCTGTGTAAATAATCTTAATATCAATATTGGGTTCAAACCCTGATAATTTAATCATTCTTCTGGCCAGATCAAGAATCTTCACCGGCTCACCCATATCGAAAACAAAAATTTCACCCCCCTGTCCCATTGTTCCTGCCTGAAGAACCAGTTCGCAAGCCTCAGGAATGGTCATAAAATATCTTACAATATCAGGATGGGTGATTGTTACGGGTCCTCCAGCTTCAATCTGTTTTTTAAAATGTGGAATAACAGAACCGTTTGACCCTAGAACATTCCCAAATCTTGTGGTAATAAACTTCGTTGAATTTCCCTCAGCATGTTGTAAAGACTGAACAAATAATTCTGCAGCTCTTTTAGAAGCTCCCATTACATTAGTAGGGTTTACAGCTTTATCCGTAGAAATCATCACGAATCGGTTTACTTTGTAACGACTGGATAAAACAGCAATATTTTTTGACCCTAAAACATTTACACGAATAGCTTCATTAGGATTGTCTTCAACAAGAGGTACATGTTTATAGGCTGCAGCATGATAAACCATTGAGAAATTATACATTTCGAATAACGGCTCAACCCTATGTATATTGGAAACATCTGCCAAAACAAATTTAAACCTGATATGAGGAAACTTATCTTTCATTTCAAGTTCAATATCATATAACGGTGTTTCAGCCTGATCTAACACCACAATTAAAGAAGGTGTAAACTGAGCAACCTGTCTTACAATTTCGCTGCCGATAGAACCGGCACCACCAGTTACTAATACGTTTTTACCGTAATGTCTGCTTTTGACTTCTTCATTTTCAATTTTTATAGGCTTTCTGTTAAGCAAATCTTCAATTTGAAGGTTTCTGATTGATCCTCCCAGATCACTGTCTCTTAGTTTTTGCACAGAAGGAGCTTTGAAAACATTCAGGTCTTTTTCCAGAAATAAATTCACCCAGGAATTCATCTCATCCTTAGCCATCATTTCTTTTACAATAATAACTCCGTCAACAAGAAGGTCATCTTTGGTATTTTCTTCAATTTTTTCTTTTGCATAAATAGGCTTCCCTAAAAGCGACGCCCTTTTTGAGTCCGTTCTTTGTGTCAGGAAACCTACAACCTGGTAAGGAAGGTTAGGATTATCCAAAATAGCCCTCGCGATAGCAATGGACTGTTCATCAATCCCCAACACAAGGATTCTTTTTTTCAACGTACTTCTCCTATACTCTCTGACAATATGAAAAAATTCTTTGACATAGAGTCTAAAAAGAAATAATCCCATAAAGGATATAACAAAGTATAAAACTAGATAGGGGGTTAAAATGAATTTGCCTCCAGTAACCCAGAAATACATCAGATTAATTGTCGCAACGACAAATAATGTAGAGAAGCAGGAAACAAGAAGTTTAAATAAGTCTATAAATGTGGAATGTCTGATAATCCCTGCGTATGTTTTAAAAAAATACATAAATGCTGTATTTACCAAAATGATAAAAGCAAAAACAATACTTTTCTCTTCATGATAAATAAACTCTTTTTGGGTAATTTTTTCAATGATATACGTAGAAAGAAATAAGGATACTACCAAAATAATAATATCTATTACGAGTATTATCCATCTGGGAAGATATCTTACATCTGAGAGATTGACAACATTATCTCCTCCAAATATTTTTTTTCTAAGAGAGTTATACATTGTCTTGATTGGTGTTCATATGTTATTAAATGTGGTACAATTTCTAGCCGCTTAATTCAACTCACATTGAATCATTCGTGCAAAATTAAAATAAAATATCATCAATATCCTAAATCTAAAAAATAATTTTACTTTCTTAGATTTTTAAGGACATCTGCAATTCTATTTTTATCTTCAGCAGAAAGATTGGTCCCTGACGGCAAGCATAAACCCGCTTCAAAAAGCATACCACAAATATTATTTCCAAAAAACCTATACCCTTTATATAAGGTTTGCAAATGCATAGGTTTCCATAAATATCTGGTTTCTATATTACTCTCAGAAAATATTTTTTTTAATTTTTCTTTTGTCATTCCATAATTATTTCCTCCAATGGTGACAGTGTTCAACCAATAATTAGAGAAAAAATCTTCGCTTGGTTCTTCCAAAAGATGGATGGTTTCATCGTTTTCAAGTATATCCTGATAAAACTCATGGTTTTCTCTTCTCTTTATTACCCTGTCTTCTAAAACATCCAATTGCCCTATTCCTATCCCTGCAGAGATATTACTCATTCTATAGTTATATCCTATGTCTGAATAGCTGTAATACTCTTTATTTTCGTTGGCCTGGGTAGAAAAAGAAAGAGCCCTTTCTTTATTTGCCTTACTTCTCGATATTAAAATCCCCCCACCTGAAGTTGTAATAATCTTATTTCCATTAAAACTAATCACAGACAAATCTCCAAATGTTCCACAAGGTCTATTTTTATAAGTACTGCCCAGAGCTCCGGCGCTGTCTTCAATAATAGGAATTTCATATTTCCTGGAAATTTCAAGGATTTCATCTACCATAAATGGCATTCCATATGAAGAGACAGCAATGATTGCCTTCGGCTTCTTACCTTGCTGCAGACAATATTTAACAGCATCTTCCAAAGCATTGGGACACATATTCCAAGTAGAAGCTTCACTGTCTACAAAAACAGGAATTGCTCTCTGATAAAGGATGGGGTTAGCAGAAGCTACAAAAGTAAAGGACTGGCAAATTACGAAATCACCTTCTTCGACATTCAAAAGCCTCAATGCAAGATGTATTGCCGCTGTCCCGGAAGACAAAGCTGTCACGAAGGAATCTTTGCCAAAATAATTTTCAAGTCTTTTTTCAAACTCATCTATATTTGAACCGTACTGAGAAACTCCGTTTGTATCCAATGCAGTCTGTATATATTTCAGCTCGTTACCTCCTAAGTGCGGAGGTGACAGCCAGATCTTATTCTTTTCCAATTTGTGTGTTTTTTGTTTAATTTATGTTTATTCAAAAATATCATTTATTTTCTCATATTCAAAACCTCTGCTCATTAAATATTTTATAGTTTTTGATTTTCTCTGATATTCCTTAAGTCCTGTCTGTTTAGAGAAGTAATCTTCGTAGATTCTTGTAATGGTTTTCACGTAATCATCTTCATAAATTTCGTCAAAACACATATTGATCAGTTTTTCAGAAATCTGTTTCTGTTTAAGATTCATTTTGATTTTATTCTTCCCCCAGTGTTTGATATAAAACTTCCCTCGGATATAACTTCGTGTAAACCTTTCTTCGTTCAGATAATTTTCTTTCAGAAGATACAATATGATTTCCTCCTTTGCCTCTTCAATAAGCAAAAATTCTCTCATTTTCTGCTCTACTTCAGCATGACATCGGTCCTGATAAACACAATAGTTCACCAATTTCATTTTAATTTCATCAAAAGTAAAAGATTTCTTTTCCATATTTACAAAAAAAAGAATGAGCCTTTGCTCATTCTTTGTATTATATTGTTTCTGTTATATTAATAATTGAATAGAGCTTTTCCTTCCATTAATTCATTAACCTTCTTTCTTACAGATCCAAGAACCTCTTCATTTTTAATATTGTCTACCACATCAGAAATAAATCCGGCAATGGTATCCATATCATTTTCCTTAAGTCCTCTTGTTGTAATCGCTGCCGTTCCTAATCTGATACCAGATGTTGTAAATGGTGATTTGTCATCAAAAGGAACCATATTTTTGTTACAAGTAATATCGGCAAGAACTAATGCTTTTTCAGTTTCTTTACCATTTACTCCCTTATTTCTAAGATCTACAAGCATCAGGTGATTATCTGTACCTCCGCTCACAATGTCAAATCCTCTATCGATCATTGCTTTGGATAACGCCTGAGCATTTGCTTTAACTTGCTTTGCATATGTCTCAAACTTTCCATCTATAGCTTCTCCGAAAGCTACTGCTTTACCGGCAATCACATGCTCCAAAGGCCCTCCCTGGATTCCTGGGAATACAGCTCCGTCCAATACCTGGCTCATCATTTTAGTTTCTCCTTTTGGAGTTTTGTGACCATATGTATTTTCAAAGTCTTTCCCCATCATGATCATCCCTCCTCTTGGACCTCTTAATGTCTTGTGCGTAGTAGTCGTTACTACGTGACAATGCTCAAATGGTGAGTTTAATAATCCTTTAGCTACTAATCCTGCAGGGTGTGCTATGTCTGCCCAAAGTGTTGCTCCAATTTCATCAGCGATTTCTCTGAATTTAGCATAATCAAGATCTCTTGAATATGCTGAGAAACCTGCAATCATCATTTTGGGTCTTTCTCTTAAAGCGACTTCCCTCATTTGGTTATAATCAATAAGCCCTGTTTCTTTTTCTACACCGTAAGAAACCACTTCGTATTGAATTCCTGAAAAATTCACTGCAGAACCATGAGTAAGGTGTCCTCCCATTGAAAGGTCCATTCCCATAATTTTATCTCCAGCTTTCAAAACAGCAAGATAGATGGCTGCATTGGCCTGAGAACCGGAATGTGGCTGAACATTCACATAATCTACTCCGAAAAGTTCTTTTGCTCTGTTGATGGCTAATGTTTCAACCTCATCTACCACTTCACATCCCCCGTAATATCTTTTTCCGGGATATCCTTCAGCATATTTATTTGTCAGTACACTTCCCATTGCTTTCATCACGTTTTCAGAAACAAAATTTTCTGATGCGATAAGCTCTAATCCATGGGCTTGTCTTTGTCTTTCCTTTTCAATCAGGTCAAAAATAATATCCATTTTACTTTTAGTTTTTGAAATTTTTCACCCCAAATGTACGGAATTTCCCTTGAGATTTTGGTATCAAATCATATGATTTTTAGCCCCTAAGTGTTGTAAAACCTTATCGGGAATATATAATTATAAATTTCCTGCCCTAAACCGGTGACCATAATTTTTAATCCGATTACAAACTTTCCAAAATAAACCTCTGTTGTGATTGCATCTGAGAAACAAGTAGTCAACAGTTTTTTCATTCTTTACCTCTTGAAAAATGGAGGCTATACAAAAGGACAACTTGTTAACAAAATAACTTTCCATTACAAAATTTTACAAAAATTCCCCATAGAGCTGTTATGGGGAAAGTAATATCTGGAAACTTGTTAAAATTCTTCTTCCGAAAGTTCTTTATTGGCAATAGCTCCGGCAAAATTACCTTGTGCAACAGCATTGGCTACAGACCTCATCATGGTAACATTATCTCCACAGGCGAAAACACCGGGAACATTTGTTTTCTGCATAAAATCTACCTTTATAAATCCTTGCTCCGTTAATTCAACCCCCAAATCAGTCGAGACATTCAGATGTTGTTCAAAAGGTATTTTGGCGTATAAAGCTTTTAACGAAACCGTTTTTCCGTTTTTAAAAATCATGTTCTGAATATATCCGCTCTCATGTTCTATACTTTGAACTTCATCCTCGTTGATGTTAATTCCATTCCGATTCAATTGGGCGACCTGCTCCGGAGTGAGCTTAGTTTTCCCATTGGTAAACAGGGTTAGCTTTTTAGTTAGATTAAAAACCAGTTTTGAAAATTCAAAAGCCATCTCCCCATCTGCAAGAATTCCGGTTACCTCATCTTTTACTTCATAACCATGACAATATGGACAGTGTATTACGGAAATCCCCCAACATGCTGCAAATCCTGGAATATCAAGCATTAGGTCCTTCACTCCGGAAGCAAGAATAAGTTTTTTAGCCCGGAAAACCCCATTATAAGATGATTCTACTTTAAAACCCTCAATTTCCTTAGTTATTTTCACAACAGTACCATTATAGAATTCTACAGTATGATAGGCTTTCACCTGCTCCCTTGCTGCATCTGAGATTTCTTTAGGAGTGCTTCCATCATGCGTAATAAAGTTATGCGAATGTGGAGTTTGTCTGTTGCAAGGTCTTCCATTATCTATGATTAAAACATTTCTTAAGGATCTGCCCAGAGCCATTCCTGCTGATAATCCGGCATAACTCCCTCCTATTATGATGACATCAAATTTTTTACGTTCCATCTGCTTATTGCTTATTGCTTATTGCTTATTGCTTATTGCTTATTGCTTATTGCTTATTGCTTATTGCTTATTGCTTATTGCTTATTGCTTATTGCTTATTGCTTATTGCTTATTGCTTATTGCTTATTGCTTATT